>JBDKUU010000675.1:0-1928 GCA_039679525.1 Phycisphaerales bacterium
GCCCCCGGCCCTTCGATAGCTTGACGGCTTCCTATTGCTTTGCCCTGCACCAGACGTGCACGGGTTCCGCGATGCGCATCAACAGGGGGATTCGCACGTACAGGGGGATCGTGTAAGGCTCGGCCCGCACGAAGTCGAGGATGTCGAACTGTATCCGGTCGAGCAGGCCCCGCCAGACGTATTCCGGCAGAAAACGCACGCCGACGCCGCCGGTGTTGGCGCCGAACACTCGGCACAGAGGTCCGACGAGACGGTGGGACGTCAGCTCGAAAATGATCCGGCCGCAGAGCGTCTCGATGGGCCATCCCCGGTACGACATCTCGAAAAGCGAGAGCCGCCCGCCGGGCGCCAGGAGATCGTGAGCCTGTTGGAGGACGGACTCGACCAGCCCGGCCGGAGGAACGATAATTGCCGTCCACGATGTGGTGCAGAAGGCTGTGGATGCAGATCAGGTCGTAGGACTGCCCGCCGACGTGCGACGCGAGGTCGGTCGCGGAGCCCTGGATGAGGGTCTTCCACGGGTGTCGCACATTGGAGTCGAGCAGGTCCGGACTGATGTCCAGGATCGTGGCCCGGGATTGGGGAAACTGCTCGTGGAGATAGTCGCTCAAACCGCCGGACCCGCCGCCGACGTCCAGCATTGACCAGGGCCTGTCGCCGAACGCCTCCGGGATGTAACGAGGAAAATGCGCCTGCACGACGCGGCCGCGGTGCTCGATCAGAAAGAGCTCCCGTCCCGTGATGCTGTAGTCATAAGCCGCGGCCTGGCGCCGAGTCGGCGGCCGTACACCCATGAGAATCCCCCTTGCACAAGACACAGGGCAAACCGGCGATCGTGCGGAAACCGGTGAAAGACAGACACAGGTCCGATCTTGCAAGCCCGACAAACACTGGGCCCACAAGGATTCGAACCTTGGACCAAGGGATTATGAGTCCCCTGCTCTACCGCTGAGCTATGGGCCCTAAACTACTATGAATCAAGGCTGTATGTTGGTTTTGATTCAGGACAACCTGGTACCTTGCCGGGATTGTGGCAGGGTTCGACGTGGCCGAGCCTGCCTGTCCGCGCCGCAATTCGCCAGTTCCTGTGATCTTTTCATAGAGCCTGACGCCGCTGGATACGCTCCCCGGCGGATCGTAACGGGCGTCATTGTACTGCACGCTCCAGGGGCCGGCCAAGGGAAAATCCACCCGTCAAAATCCGTGTGTCGCCGGCTCGGGATTGGATGCGGACCTTCTAAGGCGTCGCGTTTTCGCACACCACGCGGAACCCGACATCGTGAACGGCTTGCGACGGCTCGTAATGCGTTCGAAACGCCGACCGGGCGCGGCGAGGGCGATCCAGCCAGGAACCGCCTCGCACCGTCTTTCTTCCTGTTCGATCGTCCGAGTTATCCTCTGCCCTCAATGGATACGTGCGATACGTCGAACGCGTCCATTCGGCGACGTTGCCATGCATATCGAACAGCCCCCACGGATTCGGCTGGAATGTGCCCACGGGCGAGGAGACTCGCCAGCCGTCGTCGAAGCGAATCTCCGCCGGCCGCCAGGACGGGAGAGCGTTCGGGACGTGGGGATAATCCACAGTGTGATGGGTAACGTCCGACAGGTTGGCCGAAGCGCTGAAGTCGTCGTCCACGGCGCCGTACCAAAGCGGGCTCGTGCCGCCGCTGCGGCAGGCGTATTCCCACTGAATCTCGGTGGGCAGGGTGAACCGCTTGCCTGTCTTGTTCGACAGCCAATCACAAAACGCCATCGCCTGATTCCACGAGACGCGCACGACAGGTTGCTCCGGTCGACGCAGGAGATGTCCCCGTTCATAGTCCCCGAACTGATACTGTTCGCCCGTTTCCAGGCCACTGTCATGCGAAGGATCGAAGCAGGCGTATTGTCGATTGGTGATCTCGAACCGACCCATCCAGAAGGCC
>JBDKUU010000676.1:0-3082 GCA_039679525.1 Phycisphaerales bacterium
GCCTGCCCCTACGCGGTCAAATGATCACTTCTGTACCTGAATCGGCCCGACCTTCAACGCATCCACGCCGGGCAGCTTCGGGAAGGCGGCGTGCGGCTCGGCCTGATACCAATAGGAAACCGCGGCGATGTCGTCCTCTTCCTGAAGGTAGCGTCCGCCTTGCTGCCAGCCGAGGGCCTGGATCGTCACTTTCAAGTCCTTCTCGAATCGGATCGGGTCGGTGATGTGCCACCGGTAGAGCCCGAAACGCTGTCCGACCTCCTCATGTCTGTCCGGCGGGAGCACCTGGATCAGGCCCGTATAGGGCGTGGAGAACGGCGTGTAGTAGCGCTTGCCGTCCGCGGCGGTGGTGTCAAAATCGTACGAGCCGCAGAAGTAGTCCTCGGTGCCCGTGCCGGCGATGGTCGGGAACTCCTTGTCGCCGTCCATGTAGAACTTGATCTCGCCTTCGCCCCACCAGCCGGGGCTGTGGACTTCCCAGGCGAGGTACGTGCCGACGTAGTGGCCCTGGCCCTGGACATTGTCGAGGATCGTGAAGATGCCTTTGGTCTTCAGCGGCGACTCGCGGCGATATTGGGCATGGAAGGTGGCCATGCTCTCGGGTACGTCGGTCAGCGTGTAGTTGACCTGGTAATAGAGCGTCATATCCTTCTCATCGAGGTTCTCCATGGTGACCTTGGCGCTCTTGTGGAAGGGCATCGGCCAGTAGCAGTTGAACGCGCTGCCGGGGTTGACGCAGATCGCGAGCGAGTTGATCTGGGCGTACTTGCCCCAGCCGCAGGCGAAGAAGTGGCTCATCGGCACTTCCACGGAGGGCGTGGTCTCGCCATCCCAGTAGAAGCGGAGGATGTAGAGCTGCGTCTTGTCGAGCGGGGCGGGGGTCATCCAGATCTGCTGGATCTGTCCGGAGCCGTTGATCTCGCCCATGGTGAACGTGGATTTCGCGGGAATTCGCACCGACGGCGAGATCTTCCAGCCCTGGCCCAGGTCGCGGGCGGCGTTCTTGCCGGTGCCCTCGGTGGCCATGCCGGCCTTGCCTTTTTCGCCTGTGAAGTTTTCCGGGCTGATCGAACGCGACTGGGCGTGCGAAAGTCTCGGCAGATTGCCCAGGTCCATGCCCAGGCCGTTGAACTCGCGGCCCTGTGCGAACAGCCCGCCCGCCAGAAGGCCGACGATCAGAAGGGATGTTGCCAATCGCAGACTACGACCGCCCGATGATTCTCCGCCAATCCGTCTCATCCTCTTACCCTTTCATTCGTTGGTTCTATGTATGTGCCATGAACCGCACGGTGGGGCAAGCCCCACCCTACGGCTGTCGCCTTGACGCAGATCCCTATTGGGAATTCGGCCTTTGCCGGGCCCCCCGTGACGCGGAGCATTGGACGGTAGGGTGGGGCTTGCCCACCGGTTCCGTCTCATCAGCCCGCGTGCTTCTCCAACAAGGTCTTCTCGGCCTGGCGAGTCCAGAGGCCGTTGTTCAGGCACGCCGCGACGTCCGGCATCTTGGCCGCCAGCTCTTCAAGTCGGATCAGGCCCATGCTCCGGCACGCCGGGTACACCATGATCTTGCCGGCGACCAGGCGGTTTTCGACCGCACGGATGCCCTCGACCGCGCCCTCGAAGCCCGTGATCGCCGCGACGCTGACGTTCGTGTCGAGCCGGTCCGATTCGACCTTCTCCAGCATGCGCTTCATGTCGTCGAGCGTCGAGCCGCTGGTGCCAATGAAGTACAGACGCTTCTCGATGTAGGCGTCGAGGTCGATCTTGCCGGTGACGGTGGCCGGGATGCCCGCGAAGATGTTGACGATCCCTCGCGACGCGGCGCAGTTGACCGCCGTGGCCACGAGCTCTGGCACCGGGGCCATCAGCACCGTGTAACTGTAGTTCTCCTCCATCTGCTCGTTGGCGGCGTTGTAGGGCTTGTAGTCGACGCCGTTCTTTTCCGCCAGCGGGCCTGCGATCTGGTTCAATGCGGCCAGGCGGTTGTCGTCCACGTCGCCCGCGTAGACGGTGACGCTGTCGACGCCCTGGCAGATGTTGCGGATGACGTGCATCATGCCCATGGGGCCGCCCGCGCCGACGACGTTGACGACGTCGCCGTGGCGGATCTCGCCCGTCTTGGGGATGTACTTCATCGAATCGCTCGGGTCGGAGCCGGTCGTGCCGATGATGCGAATGCCGCCGTAGTGCACCCGGCCGACCATCGTGACGACAGGGGAGCGGAATCGCTCGCCGCCCAGGACGATGTTGAGCAGGCCATTAGCCGCGACCTTGGGGAACAGCAGTTCGACAGTGCGGACGGTGGCCCCGAAGTAGATCACGTCGTCGTAGGCCGCGTCTTCGAGGTCGAAGACGCTCTTGATCACAACGACCGCCGGGCCCAGATCCGCCGGCGGGAGCGACTTGGACACCCACGTCACCTTGCCGGGCGTGCCATGTCTCTGGTAGAGGCGGTGCATCAGGCCGTCGGGGACCGCCACGTCGGAGACGATGAGCATCCGGCCGCCGGCCTTGAGCGTGGTTCGTTCCTTCGTGACGTACGCGTCCTCGACGCAGGCCCAGGGCTCGCACAACGCGACGGCAGAGCCCGCCCGCTCCTCGGAGGTCGGGATCAGCATCGACTCGCCGTCGGGGGCGGTGATGACCCGCTCGTCCATCAGGACGTATTCCTGCAGGGCCCCTTCGAAGTTGTACCCGAAGGCGGAGTTGGAGGCCGCGGTGTGCAGCCAGCGGTAGTCGGTCTGGACGAGGTAGCGTTCGCCGGGCTTGTGCCGCGTGACGCCGGGCCCGACGGCGACGATCCGCACGACCGTCTCGTGGCCGGGGACCGTGGGGGCCGCGTCCGGGACGTAGCTCGGGATCTCCTTGAGGATCTCGGGATCGATGCCGGAGACGATCGGGCCTTTGCGGACGTGGGCCGTGAACTGCTTGAGCAGCTTGAGATCCGAGAAGCACAAGCCGACGACCTCGACCCTGGCGAGGACCTGGTTCGGGCCGGGCTTGAAGACGTCTTTGGATTTGTTCAGGACAAGCTGGTCGGGTCCGACCAGTTGGACCGCGTATTGTTTCGCAGGTATCTTGG
>JBDKUU010000677.1:0-2639 GCA_039679525.1 Phycisphaerales bacterium
GGCGTCTCGACGTTCTACGATCAGTTCCGCCATCGTCCCGCGGGCAAACACATCATCCATGTGTGCATCGGGACTGCCTGCCACGTCAAGGGCGCCGAAGCAGTCTACGAAGCGTTCCGCACTCAACTCGGAATCCCCGATGGCGAGGACACCGATGCCCAGAAACTGTTCACGGTCGAGCGAATCGCGTGTCTGGGCTGTTGCACCCTCGCGCCGGCGGTGCAGATCGACGACGTCACTTATGGCCATCTGACACGGGAGACCGTCCCTCATGTTCTGAGCGATTTTCTCAAGCACGAACAGAGCCGAGCGGCCTCGCCGGGCAAATCTCGCGGCCTACGCAAGGGCAAGGCCGACGCCCGCGGCGAGGTGCGGATCGGATTGGGTTCCTGCTGCGTCGCTCGCGGCAGCGGCAAGCTGCACGGCGCGCTCCAGGAAGCTCTGGCTCAGACCGGCGTCGACGTGCCCGTCAAGCGGGTCGGCGCCGGCAAGGAGAAGGTGCTGGAGATCCTGCAGGCGATCCAGGGACACTATGGCTATCTGCCGACCGAGGCTCTCCGGCGGGTCTGCGAGTTGACCGAGATCACGCCGGCCTCGATCGCGGGCGTCTCGACGTTCTACGATCAGTTCCGCCATCGTCCCGCGGGCAAGCACATCATTCACGTCTGCGTGGGAACCGCCTGTCACGTCAAAGGGGCCGAGTCCGTCTACGAAGCGTTCCGCAGCCATTTGGGGATTGCCGATGGCGAAGACACCGACACGCAGAAGCTGTTCACGGTCGAGCGGATCGCCTGCCTGGGCTGTTGCACGCTGGCCCCGGCGGTGCAGATCGACGACGTGACATACGGCCATTTGACTCGTGAGACTGTGCCTCAGGTCTTGAGTGACTTCCTCAAGCACGAGCAGAGCGGGGGGGCTTCGCCTGCGAAGTCGCGGAGTCCTCGCAAGGGCAAAGCCGATCCTCGCGGCGAAGTGCGGATCGGATTGGGCTCCTGTTGTGTCGCTCGCGGCAGCGCGAAACTGCACGGTGCGCTGCAGGAGGCATTGGCCGACACCGGCGTCCAGGTGCCCGTCAAACGCGTCGGATGCGTGGGCATGTGTCACCAGACGCCTCTGCTGGAGGTCGTGCTGCCGAACCAGTCGTCGTTCCTCTATGCCCGCGTGCAGCCCGAGGACGCCAAGTCGATCGTTCAGCGGCATTTCGGCGTGCGAGGGCCTCACAGGAAGATCTCGAACGTCGTATCCACCGCTCTGGACCACTTGTTGACTGATGAGAAGTGGGAGCCTGTCACGCGGTACTCGATTCACGCGAGGGACCAGGCGGTCTCCGATTTCCTCGGCCGGCAGATCCACATTGCGACGGAACATTGCGGGCACATCGACCCGACCGATCTCGACGAGTACCGGCGCAACGGCGGATTCCAGGGTCTGGAGAAAGCGATTAAGGAACTCACGCCGGAGACTGTGATCAAGCAGATCGAGGTCAGCGGCCTTCGCGGCAGGGGCGGGGCGGGATTTCCGACGCATTTGAAATGGTCGGCCGTCCGCGCGGCGGACTCGGACAAGAAGTACATCGTCTGCAACGGCGATGAAGGCGACCCCGGGGCCTTCATGGACCGCATGCTGATGGAGTCGTATCCCTATCGGATCGTCGAAGGGATGGCGATCGCGGCCCGGTGCGTCGGGGCTCGCGAGGGATTCCTCTATATTCGGGCCGAATATCCGCTGGCGATCAAGCGGGTCACTGAGGCACTGGAAAAATGTCGTGAGCAGGGACTTCTGGGCGACAGGATCCTGGGCACGGACTTCTCGCTGCAACTGAAGATCGTGGCCGGCGCGGGCGCGTTCGTCTGCGGCGAAGAGACCGCGTTGATGGCGAGCATCGAAGGTCGTCGCGGCATGCCGAGACTGCGGCCGCCGTTCCCGGCGCAGAAGGGGCTCTGGGGCCAGCCCACGCTGATCAACAACGTCGAGACCTACGCGTGCGTGTCGTGGATTCTTCGCAACGGAGCCGAGGCTTTCGCTCGCATCGGGGCCGGCAAGAGCAAGGGCACGAAGGTCTTTGCCCTGGCGGGCAAGATCGCGCGGGGCGGGCTGATCGAAGTCCCCATGGGCATCTCGGTCCGACAGATCATCGAAGAGATCGGCGGCGGTATCGCGGGCGGACTCAAGTTCAAGGCCGTCCAGGTCGGCGGACCTTCCGGGGGCTGCATCCCGGCGGCTCGGGACAATCTCTCGGTGGACTATGAGTCCCTGACGGAAGCAGGGGCCATGATGGGTTCCGGCGGCATGGTCGTGCTCGACGAGACCGACTGCATGGTCGACATCGCCCGGTACTTCCTTCAGTTCACGCAGAATCAGTCCTGCGGCAAGTGCACGTTCTGTCGCGTGGGAACGCGGCGGATGCTGGACATCCTCGATCGCCTGTGCACGGGCAAAGGCGAGGCCGCGGACCTCGACGAGCTCGAACACCTGGCCAAGATGATCAAGCAGGGCAGCCTCTGCGGCCTGGGCAAGACGGCCCCCAACCCGGTGCTCTCGACGATGCGGTACTTCCGCGACGAGTACGAGGCCCACGTGCAGGGCCGCTGCCCGGCGGGCAAGTGCAAGGCCCTCATCAAGTACTCGATCACGGACGA
>JBDKUU010000678.1:0-4911 GCA_039679525.1 Phycisphaerales bacterium
GTGCAGTCTGCGGCAATCGTCTATGGACTGCCCCTGTGCGAGATCCCGGGCGGGAGCAACATCCTCCCCGAAGGTAGACAAGAGAGCGAGATCGGCCGGCACATGGTCACGGCTCGTCCCGTGAGCCCGGGCTATTTCCATCTGATGGGGATCTCGCTTCTGCGCGGACGCAACTTCACCGAGAGCGACACGAACGACTCCACTCCCGTGACGATCATCAACGAGACTCTGGCGAGGCGGTTCTGGCCGAACGAGGATCCGATCGGGAAGAGGTTTGAGTTCGGGTGGGCTGGGGGCATGGTGGAGATCATCGGGGTGGTGCGCGACACGCGAGATGTCGCTCTGGACGCCGCCCCCAATCTGGAGGCTTTCCTGACGGTACAACAGACGGAAGGGTGGAGATCGTCGCTCGTGATCGCGACCGAATCCGATCCCACGGGGCTCGTCAAGCCTCTGAGGGCGGAGGTCCGGTCGATCAACGCCGGCGTGGTGATCCGTGAGGTGCGAACGATGGCGGACATCGTCGCCAGGACGCTGGCCGTTCGACGTTTGCTGGTGGTTGTGCTGTCCGCGTTCGCAGGCGTGGCGGTCGTTCTCGCGAGCCTCGGGCTCTATGCCGTCATCGCGTACTCCGTGAGACAGCGCACCGCGGAGATCGGCATCCGCATGGCTCTGGGCGCTACGAGCGGCAGAGTCCTTGCGGACGTGCTGAGAGAGGGCCTCAGACTGGCGGCGATCGGAGTCCTCCTGGGATTGGTGGCCGCGTTGGCTGTGACGCGGATCCTTTCCAGTTTTCTCTACGGGGTCAGTCCCACGGACCCGTTGACATTCGGCGGGATGACCATGCTTCTGGCTGCGGTGGCTCTGGCGGCCAGCTACGTCCCGGCCCGCCGAGCGGCGAGAGTCGATCCCATGACGGCTTTGAGATGTGAATAGGAGGAACTCAGAATGACTCTATGGCAAGATGTGCGTTATGGATTGCGGATGTTGGTCAAGAGCCCCGGCTTCACCGCCGTGGCGGTGCTGTCACTGGCGCTGGGGATCGGGGCGAATACCGCGATCTTCTCGCTGCTCAACGCCGTGCTGCTCAAGTCGCTGCCGGTCCGCAATCCGCAGGAATTGCGGGCGATCAACTGGGTCGGCTACAACACGAGTCTGTCGAATTTCACGGGCGGCGGGATGGGGAGGGCTTCGGGCGGCGGTATGATGGCTGCCTCGTTTCCCTATGCCACGTACCGCGATTTTCGGGACCGGGGGACGGGGTTCGCCGAGGTGTTTGCCTATTCGCTGCTCTGGGGCTGCACGGCCTTGACGCCGGCCGGCCCTGTCAGTGCGGAAGGCCTGATCGTTTCCGGCAACTTCTTCCAGGGCTACGGGGCCCAGACTCTGATCGGACGAACACTCACGCCTGGCGACGAGCGGCCCGGCGCAGACCCGGTGGCGGTGATCACCTATCGCTGGTGGGAGCGTCAGTTCGGCCTCGACCCCAACGCACTGGGCCAGACCGTCTTCATCAACAAATATCCGTTCACCGTTGTGGGCGTGCTGCCGCAGCGATTCGTCGGCCCGACCGCGACGGATTCGAGCGAGTTCTATGTGTCGATGGCGGCTCAGCCGCAGTTGATGTCCGGCCATCCGCTGAACTCGTACGATCATTGGTGGGTGGAGGTCATGGCCCGGTTGTCGCCCGGCGCCGACGAGGAGCAGGCCAGGGCTGCTTTGGAGGGGATCTTCCGTCAGACCCTCACCATTCCCGGCGTGACATCGAAAATGGACAAGCCGGGTATTGTGATCGAGGACGGCAGTCGGGGGCCGCTGATGGGCCGCCGGGGGATGGCGCAGCCGATGTATGTGTTGATGGCCGCTGTGGGCTTGGTGCTGTTGGTCGCCTGCGCGAATCTGGCGAGTCTGCTCCTGGCCCGCGGGGCCGCTCGTCAGCACGAGTATGCGGTGCGCGGCGCGATCGGCGCGGGACGCTGGCGCCTGGCCCGGCAATCGCTGACGGAGAGCCTCGTGCTGGCGCTGGCCGGCGGGGCTCTGGGGCTGGTCTTCGCGAACGTGGGCAAGGCGGCGATCCTTCGCATGATGTCGGGCTTCATGGACGACTTCCACCTGGACACCAGCAGCGATTTCCGTGTACTGGCGTTCACGTTCGGCGTGTCGCTCGCCACCGCACTATTGTTCGGATTGCTTCCGGCCTTGAGGTCCGCATGGGTCGATCCCGTCAACGGCATCAAGGCTCGGACAATGGCAGGCGTCTCCCGTCTTCGGCTGGGCAAGGCACTGGTGACGGTGCAGGTGGGTTTGTCTTTGCTGCTGGTGGTTGGGGCGGGCCTTGCGGTCCGCACCCTCGCCAATCTCAGCAGCGTCGACGTCGGCTTCGATACCGAGAACCTCCTGCTGTTCCAGCTCAACGCCGGACAGGCGGGATACGAGAAGGAGCAGCTCGCCGAGTTCTACAACGGTCTCGGCCGCTCGCTGGCGGCCATTCCCGGCGTGCGGAGCGTTTCCTGCTCCAACATGGCTCCCCTGGGAGGCGGCAAGTCGAGCAGCGGCATCTCCATCCCCGGCCGGGCCGCCAAGCCCGACGAGCATCTCCAGGCCGACCAGATGATCGTGAACGAATCCTTCTTCGCCACCCTCGGCATTCCGCTGCTCCAGGGCCGGACGTTCGAGTCCTCCGACACGGCGGATTCGCCGCACGTCGCGGTCGTCAACGAGGCATTCATTCGCGAGTTCCTGCCGGATGAGTACCCGATCGGACGGATCTTCAAGCATGGCTCGATGGACGTCCAGATCGTCGGCGTCTGCGGCAACGCGAAGTACTGGAATCTTCGCAGCGAGGTGCCGCCGATCATGTACCTGCCGTACCCGCAATGGCGCGAAGGGCGGATGTGCTTCGAGGTTCGCTCGGTCCTGCCGGCCGAGTCGATCGTTCCGGCAGTCCGGAAGGTGGCCGCCGCCGCGGATCGCAACATCCCCCTGACCGATGTCCGCACCCAGGCCGAGCAGATCGGCCTCCAGTTGACGATGGAGCGTCTCTTCGCGGCATTGTGCGGCTTTGTGGCGGCGTTGGCTCTGTTGCTCTCGTGCATCGGCCTCTACGGCCTGTTGGCCTACAACGTAGCACGCCGAAAGAGCGAGATCGGCATTCGCATGGCCCTGGGCGCCAGGCCGCAAGACGTCGCCTGGCCGGTCGTGCGCGGGGCGCTGCTCATGACGGGAATCGGCGCGGCCCTCGGCGGCGCAGGAGCCATCGTGCTCGTGCGGTTCATCAAGAGCATGCTCTACGGCGTCGCCCCGCACGATCCGCTCACGCTGACGGCCTCGGTATTGCTCCTTCTGGCTGTTGCGGCGTTGGCGGCCTGGCTCCCCGCCCGCCGGGCTTCGAAGGTCGATCCCATGGTGGCGTTGAGATGCGAGTAGGAGAGCGAGATGGAAACGCTATGGCAGGACATCAAGTATGGGACCCGGCTGCTGGCGAGGAGTCCCGGCTTTACGATGGTCGTGATCGCGATTCTGGGGATCGGCATCGGTGGGACCACGGCGATGCTCAGCGCGATCGACGCCGCCATGTTCCGGCCGTGCCCCTACAGGGATTCCGAACGTCTCGCGTGGCTCGGCGAGACCGACTCAGGACGCAGGTACGGAGAGATGGTCTCGCTGCCCAACTTCCACGATTGGCGCGAGCAGAGCCATTCGTTCGAACAACTCGCTGCCGTCGGTCATCGAGGGTGCACGGTGCGGGATGCCGGCAGGACGGAGAAGAGCGACGCCATATTGGTGTCCGAGGGCTTCTTCTCTGTGTTGGGCGTCCAGCCCCTGCTGGGCCGGTTGTTCCTGCCGAACGAAGAGACGCTCGGAGGGCAGCGTGCGGTGATTCTCAGCGAAGGCCAGTGGCAACGCTGGTTCGCACGTGATCCCAACGCCATCGGCAGGATGCTGGTCATCGACAAGGTCCCTCACACTGTGGTCGGCGTCCTGCCGGGAGAATTTCACTGGATCTTCCGCCGGGATTGCGGCTTGTGGTTGTCCATGGCGATTGAACCGACGGATGAGACCCATCGAGGATCGCGGGGCTCCGACGTAATCGGCAGGCTCAAACCGGGCATCACCGTCGATCAGGCTCAAGCGGAGATGGATGTCATCGCCGATCGGTTGGCTCATACGCACGCCGAGACGCTGCGCGACGTCGGGGTCCTGGTCGTTCCGATGCGGGAGGCCTACAGAACGGCGGTCGGACGGTCCGGCAATGTCAGAGTCCTGATGATCCTGCTGGGGATTGTCGCAAGTGTATTGCTCATGGCCTGTCTGCACGTTGCCGGGCTGCTGTTGGCTCGGGCCGCGGCTCGCGAAAAGGAGATTGCGGTCCGCACGGCTCTGGGGGCTGACCGTCTGCGTCTGGTCAGGCAGTTGCTTGCGGAGAGTGTGCTTCTGGCGGGGCTCGGCGGGGGGGCCGGCCTTTTGCTGGCACACTGGGGGGTGCGTCTGCTGGCAACTGTCGGAGGGGATCTGACAGGGCTTATTCCGTGGTTTGTAGAGCCTCGCGTTGACAGCCGAACTCTCTTGTATGCCTTGGGCGTGTCGCTGGCGACCTGTGGCCTGTTTGGCGCGTTGCCGGCGGTCTGGATCTCTCGAGTCAACCCCGGCCGATTCCTGACTGCGGGAAGGACAGGCGGACAGGGACCGCGCCTGAATCGCTTGCGGGCCGTTCTCGTGACGGGCGATCTTGCCATCGCCTTCGTGTTGCTCGTGATGGCGGCCTTGATCATCAACACTTACGTGCGCATTCTGGATTTCAGGTCGGGGATCGATGCCAGGAACTTCCTGGCCATCGAGATCGATGCCGACACAGGCACCTATTCCGTCCCCGATCGGCGGTCTGCGTTCTTTCAGCAGGTTCTCGAACAG
>JBDKUU010000679.1:0-2695 GCA_039679525.1 Phycisphaerales bacterium
TGCCGTTTCGGGAGAGAATGCCGGCCGCGTCGACCTGGGACCCCTCCCTCGTTTGCAGCATCACTCTGATCCGATCTTGCGCGTCCGATTGGGGAACCCTCGCACCGCGTTCTCGGAGGGCGGCATGCCGGTCGATGAGGCTCTTGATCCTCGGGCCCAATTTGCGGTTCGGCGTCTCCGGGGTCGTCAAGGACGGGCCCGCCTCCAGCGGATGCATGCCGGATGGGTCTGATATCTGCTGCGACGGGGAAGTCAGGAAAGGGGCGATGTTTGCGCTTCGCGACTCACCGGCGCTCGAGAGGATGAGCAGGGCGACAAGCCCAACGGCAAAGGTCTTGCCCACGATTTTCTCCTTTGGCAAGTTGAAAGCGTGCATGGAAGACACCCACGGCCGTCGATCTTTCCGCCGTTTCTATCACTATTTGCGCTTGGAATCTACTATTGATGACTTCTGACGAAGCCGTCACCACTTGTATGCGGGCGATGGGAAATCAGCAATAGGGCATGCCGGTCCGGTCCAGCGAACGGCTCATCGCCGCTCGCTGAACCGGTTATTGGCCGACCGTTTTTTGCCGTCCTGTCGGAACCGGAAAACGGAGACGACCCCTAAAAAATGGCTTGCCCCTCCCCTTGCGGGAGGGGCTGAAGGGGAGGGGGCTCCCTCGCAGGCGTTCCGGCTGCGATCAGGCAAGGTCGAAACGGTCGAGGTTCATGACCTTGTTCCACGCCGCCACGAAGTCGTGCAGGAACTTCTCCCGGGAGTCTGCACAGGCGTAGACTTCGGCCAGGGCCCGGAGCTGGGAGTTCGAGCCGAAGATCAGGTCGACCCGGGTAGCGGTCCACTTGAGCGCGCCCGTGGTGCGGTCGCGGCCTTCGAATACGTTGCCGTCTTGCGCGGTCGCCTTCCACGTCGTGCCCATGTCGAGCAGGTTCACAAAGAAGTCGTTGGTGAGCGCCTCCGGCCGTTTGGTGAAGACGCCGTGCGGCAACCCACCGACGTTGGCATTCAGGACGCGCATACCGCCCAGGAGCACCGCCATTTCCGGTGCGGTCAGGGTCAGGAGCTGCGCCCTGTCCACCAGCAGCTCCTCGGCCGGCACGGCATAGCGGGCCTTCTGGTAGTTGCGGAAGCCGTCCGCGACCGGTTCGAGAACGGCGAAGGAGGCCGCGTCGGTCTGCTCCTGCCGGGCGTCCATACGCCCCGGCGTGAAGGGAACCGTCACTGCGGCACCGGCGTTCCGCGCAGCCTGCTCGACGCCCGCGCAGCCGGCGAGGACGATCAGGTCGGCCAGCGATACCTTCTTGCCGCCGGACTGGGCGCCGTTGAACGCGCTCTGGATGCCCTCCAGGGTCTTGAGCACCTTCGCCAGCCGGTCCGGCTGGTTGACTACCCAATCTTTCTGCGGCGCCAGACGGATGCGGGCGCCGTTCGCGCCGCCGCGCTTGTCGGAGCCGCGGAACGTGGACGCCGACGCCCAGGCGGTCGAAACCAACTCCGACACGGAGAGGCCGGAAGCCAGGATTTTCGCCTTGAGGGTGGCGATGTCCTTTTCATCGATCAGTTTGTGGTCAACGGCCGGGATGGGGTCCTGCCAGATCAGCTCTTCAGCCGGCACCTCCGGGCCGAGGTAGCGTACGCGCGGGCCCATGTCGCGGTGGGTCAGTTTGAACCAGGCCCGGGCGAAAGCGTCGGCGAGCTGGTCCGGATTCTCCAGGAAGCGCCGCGAGATCTTCTCGTAGATGGGGTCGAAACGCAGGGAGAGGTCCGTGGTCAGCATCGACGGCGCATGGCGCTTGGACGGGTCATGGGCATCCACCACGGTGCCGGCGCCGGCGCCGCCCTTCGGTTGCCACTGATACGCACCGGCCGGGCTCTTGGTCAGCTCCCATTCGTAGCGGAACAGGGTTTTGAAGAAGTTGTTGCTCCACTTCGTGGGTGTGGGGGTCCAGATGACTTCCAGGCCGCTCCCGATCGCGTCGCCGCCTTTGCCCGTGCCGAAGCTGCTCTTCCAGCCCAGCCCCTGCTCCTCGATGCCGGCCGCTTCGGGCTCGGGCCCGACGTGGGACGCGGGGCCGGCGCCGTGGGTCTTGCCGAAGCTGTGGCCGCCCGCGATCAGGGCCACCGTCTCCTCGTCGTTCATCGCCATGCGGGCGAAGGTCTCGCGGATATCCTTGGCCGCGGCGATGGGGTCCGGGTTGCCGTTCGGGCCTTCCGGGTTGACGTAGATGAGCCCCATCTGCACAGCGGCGAGCGGATTTTCGAGGTTGCGGTCGCCGGAGTAGCGTTTGTCCTCCAGCCATTTGCCCTCGGAGCCCCAGTAGACGTCCTTTTCCGGCTCCCAGACGTCCTCGCGCCCGCCGGCGAAGCCGAAGGTCTTAAACCCCATCGATTCCAGGGCGACGTTGCCGGCGAGGATCATCAGGTCGGCCCAGGAGATCTTCCGGCCGTATTTTTGCTTGACCGGCCAGAGCAGCCGCCGCGCCTTGTCGAGGTTGACGTTGTCGGGCCAGCTGTTGAGGGGCGCGAAGCGCTGGCTGCCGTTGCCCGCGCCGCCGCGGCCGTCGCCGATGCGGTAGGTGCCGGCGCTGTGCCACGCCATGCGGATGAACAAAGGTCCGTAGTGGCCGAAATCCGCTGGCCACCAATCCTGAGACTTCGTCATCAATTCACTGAGATCCTTTTTCACTGCCGCTA
>JBDKUU010000680.1:0-2067 GCA_039679525.1 Phycisphaerales bacterium
ACCACAAGCGATATGGGCTGGAGTGCAACGGCAACGTCGGCAGCGTGGTCGGCCGGCGGTTCTACGGCTCCGAGAACAAGCAGTTTCTGCGTTTGATGACCCGCCTGGGCGTCTGCCCGCCGGAGTCGCTGCCGAGCGACATGCCGCCGTGGGCCCATGTGCTGATGCAGCGACAGTTGAAGGTGCTGGGCAATCGGCGCGACACCTATGCGGCCGCCAAGCGGATGCTCGAGGAACAGCTCGACGCCACCGGGCAGGGCGAGCTCTGGACCTGCATGTTGTTCGAGGGCGAGCGTCAGCCGGTGGACGACTATCTCAGCCAGCTCCATACGATTCTGCACGAGTACCCCGACGTCCGGGTGCACCGGGCGATGAATCTGAGCGTCCCGGGGTTCTCCAACGCGGCCCGGCATTTGTTCCGCCGGTTCCCGGAGGCGATCGAGTCGGGCCGGCTGCGGATCTACAACAGCAAGGTGTCGGACATCGAGTTCCTGCTGTCGCGCAGCGCGGTGCTGCTGGCGTTTCCGCAGAGGCCGCGGAAGGCCGATTCGCACGCGGGCGAGATCTCCTTCGGCATCTACTGCAAGGACGACGACTTTGCGAAAAACCTGATTCAGTGGTATGGCGCGTTCCTGGTCGACGCCCGGTTCGGATGGATTCGCACGGAGGCGGACTTGGACGCGGTGATCAGCGAGTTGGAAGAAGAAGCGTTTCAAGAAGGGTCCGAGTGAGTGGCATGACATGTGTGGGATGAGAAGTCTGAGGTTTGATGTGTGAAGTTTGAAGTGTGAAGTCAGAGGTGCGAGGCCGTGGTTTTTCCGACTTCCAACTTCAAACATCTCACTTCGAACTTCCCGGGGTTGTTCATGTGGTTCTCTCGACGGCGGTCGTTGTAGGCTACGTTGTCCTGCTCATCGCAGTAGCCGTGCGCGCACGCACCGCCCGGGAGTACGAGGATTTCTCCATTGCCAGGCGATCGCTTCCCCTGGCCCTGGTCTTCGGCAGCCTCTGCGCGACCTACGTCGGACCCGGTTTCTCCATCGGCTTCGTGGGCAGGGGGTACAACGGCGGCTTTCTCTTTCTGTTCATCGGCATGGCTTATGCCGTGCAGAACATCCTCGTCGGCCTGTTGATCGCGCCCAAACTGCGGGAACTCAAAGGCTGCTACACGCTGGGCGACGCGATCGGCCAGAAGTACGGCTCGCGGTGCCAGTTGGTCGCGGGGATCATCTCCGTCCTGCTGTGCACGCTGTTCGCCTCGGTGATGATCAGCGCCGGCGGACGCGTCCTGCAGAACATGCTGGGCCTGGAGAAATGGGTGGCCGTGGCGCTGATTGCCATCGTGACGACGTCCTACACGACCTTCGGCGGACTGCGGGCCAGCGTCATCACCGACGCCTATCATTTCGCCCTGCACGCGTTCCTGTTTTCCGGCATTCTGCTGTACGAGCTGCTCACGCACTTCAAAGGCGGCGCCGCGACTATCGCTCGAGAAGCTGCGACGGCGACGGCCGCAGGGTTCCAGGCCGCAACGCCCCTGGAGATCGTGAGCCTCGTCATCGCCTTCCTGCTCGGCGAAACGCTCATTCCGCCCTACGCGAATCTGGCTCTTGCGTCCAGGAGCACGAAGGTCTCTCGCGCCAGCTTCGTCCTGGCGGGGTGCTTCAGCGTCCTGTGGTTCGCCGTGATGATCGGCATCGGCGTGGTCGCCCGGCCGTTGATCGTCGCCAACGGGTCCGAAGACTCCATCCTGCTGCAACTCGTCAAAGCGACGGTGCCTCAGGCCGGCTACGCATTGATGGTGGTGGCGCTGCTTTCGGTGATCCTGTCCAGCCTCGATTCGCTGCTCAACGCCGGAGCGGTGGTGTTCACACAGGACGTCTTGCGCCGGTTCACCGTGCGGCGGGACAGCGCGGCCCTGATCGCCGGACGGTACTCGACCATCGCCATCGCGGCCGTCGGGTCCGGCCTGGCGGTGTTCGTGCCGAGCGTGATCAAGGGGCTGCTGGTCTGCTACGGGATCTGGGCCCCGGCGATTCTGCCGGCCCTGATCATCGGCCTCTGGAC
>JBDKUU010000681.1:0-2760 GCA_039679525.1 Phycisphaerales bacterium
TGACGATCCCCAGCGACGCGACCGTGATGCCGATCATGCCGACCGCCAGCAGGAACATGTCCATGATGAGAAAGCCGATCCGCATCTGATCGAGCTGATCCATCAGGGTGAACGTGTTGTAGCCCCACGACTCCAGCGTCTTCTTGATCGACGCGACGTCCGCAAGCGACCTGGCCTTGACCGTCACCGAGGAGTAGTTCGCCCCTTCGCCGGGCGGCTGATAGAGATCCCAGATGTTCGTGAAGGACAGCTTCCGCATCTCGCGGGCGACATCCGGCTGAATGTACGCGTCGCTCATCCCGCCAAAGGGCATCCGCTCGGCCACGCCGACGATCCTGAATCGATAGCTCTCGCGGGAAAGGGGAAGGCCGCTCTGCCCCTCCTTCGGGAAAGCCATCCGCAGCAGATTGCTCAGGCTGAGATCCAGGCTCAGCGTGACGACCTCGACCTCTTTGCCCAAGGCGTTCGCCGGCTCGCCCAGGTTCAGCCGTCGTACCAGCGAGTCGCTGACCACCATGCCGTTGGGGTCGTTGGCGTCGTAGCAATGTCCCGCTCGGAACGCCACCGGCCCCGACTTGCAGATCGCCGCCGACAGCACCTGGACCAGCGTGAACTGCTCTTTCTTGCCGAAGCGGATCTGGGCCGGGAAGCGAAGCTCGGGGAATACGGTCTCCACGCCGGGGATCTCTCTGGCCTTCTCGAGGAACTGCGCATCCAACGGGGGAGCATTGGGATCATTCGCGTCGCTGCGAGCAGCCCGCCGGGCGGCACGCCGAGGGCCGCCGGGCCCATTGCCGCCGTGAAATCTCGGGCCGCCCCCCTCGCGTGGCGACGAGACGACGATGTCGTTGAGCACGTCCACCTTGTTGAATTGATCCGTGATGTTCCGCTGGACGCCCTGCCCGAACGCGAACATGCAGACCAGCGCCCCGATCCCGATCACCACGCCGGTGGTCGTGAGAAACGTACGAAGCTTCTTCTTCCACAGGTTGCTGCCCGCCACTTCGATGTAATCCGAGATCCGCATAGATGTCCGGGATCATACTCGTCCTCGGAATCGCCATCAAGCGTCTCGATCTGCATCATTTCCCCTTATCAATGCGTCCATTGACACTCCCGAGAGCCCCGACTATGATGGAAAGGGTAGATTGACAGAGCGACCCAAGTTACAGTTCCGGAGGCATCCTATGCTGGAATTCGATCGAATCACCTTCGATCCCAAAGTGATGGGAGGCAAAGCGTGCATTCGCGGCATGCGGATTACCGTTTCGCTCATCGTCAATCTCGTCGCCAACGGCATGAGCGTCGAGGACATCGTCAAGGCCTATCCGTACGTAGAGCAAGAGGATATTCGCCAGGCGCTTCAGTACGCAGCATGATCATCACAATCACAGAGGGACAGACCAGAATCCGTTCTCTTCCGCTTGAGAGCGGCCAATAGGACGATGGCGAATCCGCCTGTCCCGGCCAAGAAGCCTATCCGTCGGCACCTGCAATCGTCTCACGGGAGACCACCGTCCCATCGTGGAGTACGATCACCTCGTGGGCGAATTCGCGAAGCAGGGTCTGCTCGTGGGAGATCATCACGACAGTCAGGCCGCGACGACGGTTCAGGTCCGCCAGGATCTCCATGATCTGCCGGGAGGTCTTGCTGTCCAGATTGCCCGTGGGCTCGTCGGCCAGGAGAATCTGCGGCTCGTTGACCAAGGCCCGGGCGATCGCGACCCGCTGCTGCTCTCCGCCGGACAGTTCGGTCGGCCGATGGGCCGCCCGGGACTCCAGGCCGACTGACTTGAGAAGCTCGGCCGCTCGCTCTCGCCGCCGCTTCTTGGCCACGTCCGCGAACAACAGCGGGAACGCCACGTTCTCCAGGGCACTGTATGCGTTGACCAGGTTGAACGACTGGAAGATCATGCCGATCGTATTGCGGCGGTAAAGGGCGAGGTCCCGCTTGTTCATGTCGCTGATGAGCCTGCCGTCGACTCGGATCGTGCCGGAGGACGGCGTGTCCAGCCCGCCCAGGAGGTTCATCAGCGTGGACTTGCCCGAACCCGAGGCGCCGGTCACGCCGACGAGCCGCCCGCGGGCGATCGACAGCGTCACGTCGCGCAATGCCGCGACCTGGACCTCGCCAAACGTGTAGATCCTGCTCAGCCCGGCTGTTTCGATGAAGTTGTCATCGCCCGTGTTCAAGGAGGAACCTCCGCAGTCCTTCGAGATCGTCGGTGTTGATCAGATCGACGCCGCTCGAGAGCAATTCCGTCCAGACAGCCTCCCTCGCAGCCGACCTCCGGTCCGGCGTCTCCCAGAACCGCACCAGCCTACCCTTCGCGTGCGACTTGCGGACGATCTCTTCGAGTTTCTTGCGCTCCTGGGCCGGCATCGGCCCCTCGCCTCGCCAAGCGAAGTTCCGACTCCAGTTGTCGCTGATCATCGGAATGACATCGGCCGCAAGGTCGGAATCGAGGTCGGCCAGCCGCCCGTCATAACCCGCGTAACGAATCTCCTGGGACCGCATCAATTCCAGCGGACGGTTTCCCGACACGATCACAAGCAACGCCCCTTCCCTGCGGCCGTCGGGCCCGAAGGTCGTGAGCATCTCCCGGTATTCGCTCAGGATCTCGTGTAATTTGCGGTACGTCGGCTCCGCGGCGGTCTTGAGATCGATCAGCAAAATGCACTGCGGCCCGTCGCGATAGACCCGTCCCCCGTTTCTCTTCACCCGCTCCCGCAGCGGCTGCAAATACAGGGACTGCAAGG
>JBDKUU010000682.1:0-1507 GCA_039679525.1 Phycisphaerales bacterium
GCGGCAATCAGGTGTAAAAATGACGATTGTAGCGTCTGTGCGACCGACGAAAGAAAAATCGCTCGAGCGACAAAAAAAGCGTTACGAAGCGCTCGTCGAGCGGCACCTATTTGCACAATGATAACCATGGATCCGACAACTCAGTCCTGTATGGACAAACAAGTGAACGAGATCGAGCTGGTTGAACGGGCTCAGCGAGGAGATCGGCAGAGCCTCAACAAGCTTGCGGAGATCGCCAGGGAACGCCTGAGGACGTACGTGTACCGCCTCACCCAAAAGGACGATCTGACGCAGGAAATTGTGCAGGAGAGCTTGTTAGAAATGTGCAAGATACTTGGCAAGCTGCAGAAAACCGACCGCTTCTGGTCCTGGCTGTACGGCATCGCGACGAACAAGCTGCATCGCCACTACCGGACGGAGAAAGCCCGCAAGCACGTCGCGGCCTCGGAAGAAAGACGCCGGGGATTGATGAGCGAGCGTGAGGAGGGCTTCGAGGACATGGTCGGCGAAGAACTCAAAGGCATCGTTTCCCGCGCCATGGAGAAGCTGCGAACCCGCTACAAGGCCGTGCTGGTCATGCGTTGTTACGATAATATGGCCTATAGCGAGATTGCCGAATCGATGGGTTGCAGCGAATTCAGCACGCGTATGCTCTTCGTCAGGGCCAAGAAAGCCCTGCAGAAAGAGCTTATGAGCAAAGGGCTCGGCCGGGGCTCGCTCCTGGCCGCCCTGATCGTGTTCGGCAAGATAACCGCCCCGAGCAAGGCGGCGGCGGCCCAGCTCACCGTCCCGGCGGCGGCCCTCAAGGTTGGCGTTGCGGCCGGCGTGGCAGGCTTGGCCACCAGCACGAGCGGGATCGTATCTCTCGCGGCAGCCGGCGCCTTGACTGTCGGAACCGTCGTGGCGACTTCCGGACCCGGCCGATCGGTCAATCCCGTGGTCAATCCTCTGACCAGCGAGACCCGGGTCGTCAGTCCGTACGCCACGTCGTCGGATGCCCACGAGCAATACTGGTACTACTTCCCCGAGGGTCCGGAAGGCCCCATGATGCTGAGAGCCCAGTCGGGCAATTCGACCTCCCGCGTCCTCCAGAACGACGAAGCCAACTACAGCTACAGCGGCGGGACCGTCACCATCAACAATCACCGCATGTGGCTCAACGATATGAGCGTTTTCAAGCTCCCGACCGACAGCACGGAGACCCGCGGTTACCTGGCCCAGGTCGAGGGGATTCGCAACGATATTCAGCCGGTGTCGGCCAAGAAAGGCCGCGGCCTGCTCGCGATCGTCGAGCGGACGAAAGAAGACACCGCGGCCGGCAAGCCGTGGGCCATCTCCAGCTCCAACGTGCTCGAAGCGGATTACTTCCGCAGCGACTGGCCGACGAACGCCCGGATCGTGGACAACCGCGACGCGATGCACCGGCAGGGCTGGACCTGGTTCCGCATCCGCGGCCAGGTCGCCGGGCGAGACGTCGCCGGCGCGGGCAGAATCCCGTTCGTCTACG
>JBDKUU010000683.1:0-6231 GCA_039679525.1 Phycisphaerales bacterium
GAAGGCGGGCCAACTTGCGATCCTGGGCGGCGAGCCGGTGAGAGCGAAGAACAAGCCTTGGCCCGATTGGCCGTACTGGGACGACAGCATGATCGACACGCTCGTCAAGACCGCCAAGAGCCGCATCTGGTGTCGGATTCAGTCGACGTCGGGAACTGTCCCCACGTTCGAGAAGGAGTACGCCCGGTTGATGGGGGCGAAATTCTGTGTCGGCACGGGGGCCGGAACACAGGCTTTGCACACGTGCGTCGAGGCGATGGGCATCGGGCCGGGCGACGAAGTCATTACGAGCCCCTACACCGACCCGGGGACGATCCAGGGCATTCTGTCGGCGCGGGCTCTGCCCGTCCTGGCGGATTTGGACGTCGAGTCGTACCAGCTCGATCCGGCGGATGTCGAAAAGAAGATCACGGAAAACACCCGGGCGATCATGCCGGTCCATATGATGGGTCAGCCCTGCGACATGGACTCGATCATGGCCATCGCCAAGAAGCACAATTTGCGAGTGATCGAGGACGCCTGCCAGGCGCATCTGGCCGAGCACCGAGGCCGAAAGCTGGGCACGATCGGCGATGTGGGGTGCTTCAGTTTCCAGTCGAGTAAGACCATCGCCTGTGGGGAGGGCGGCGGCATCATCGGCAGCGACGAAGAGCTGATGGACAAGTGCTACACGGTCCACAATCACGGCACGTCGCGCAAGGGCCGAACCGAACTGATCGGGCCCAAGTACCGGATGAATGAGTTCGAGGCCGCGGTCTTGCTGGGCCAACTGCCCGGCGCGGTCGAACGATGGCGGCGACGCAACGACAATGCCGCCTACCTGACGGCCCGGCTGAAAGACATCCCCGGCCTGACCCCTCAGAAGCTCTACCCCGGCACCGAGAGCGGCTCATTCTATCTCTACACGATGTCGTACCACAAGGATCAGTTCGACGGCGTCAGTCGTGCGACGTTCCTCAAGGCCATGAGCGCCGAGGGCATCGGCCTCAGCGAGTACATCGCCCAGGGCCTGCACAAGGAGCCCTGGATCGACCAGATCGTGAACTCCAAGAGCTACCAGAAGATGTACTCCGGCCCGCGGCTCCGGCAGTTCAGTGAAGAACGGGCCTGTCCCAAGTGCGATCAGGTGTGTGAAGAGATGGTGATGCTCTGGGCCTCGGGTCCGTTGCTGGCGCCGCGTGAGGACGTGGCCGACATCGCCGACGCGATCGAGAAAGTCTGGGAGAACCGGGCCAGGCTCAAACAGGTGTGATACCGCATCGAGAGAAGCCCGCGGCCTCCAGCGTCGGTCCGCCGTTGCACCTGGCAAGGCGGCGGAGATTGTTCGGGTCGGGAGTGGTTGTAGGGTGGGTTCTTAACCCACGCGTCAACACACGCCGATGAGATGAACGCGTGGGTTGAGAACCCACCCTACGCGACTTCATGGCGTGGTCTCGGGTTTTCGCGATACCCCCAGCTCCAGAACCGAATAGCCGTCGATCTCGAAGTGCTCCACGACGATTTCGACAGTTTGGTCCTTGTCCAGGGTCAGCGTGCCGGCGTCGCGCGTCGGGCCGTGCCAAGCCCAGTTCTCGATCACCGGCTTGCCATTGGCGACGACACGGACGCCGTCGTCGCTGAGAGTCGTGAATTCCCACGTACCCGCTGAGAGCGGCAACTGCGCTTTGGCGATCATACCGAAGTGGTCGCCTCCGAGCTTGGCCGCCGTAATGGAGTCGGAGAGATTCTGCTCGCTTGGGCCGCCCCAGCCGTACTTGAACGCGAGCTGCTTGACGCGTCCGGAGGCCGCGGCTCGGCCTTGGCTGAGCTTCCGCCAAGCCGCCAGATCGTTGCGAGGATCGGTGGCGTCGGCCCATTTGAAGAACGCGGCGTCCCAGGTCGCGGAGATCAGCGTGCCGCGAATCTCCCGTTGCCAGTCGCCGTCCTTGACTCGCAGCACGTAGGGATGCACGCCGGGCTTCGTGGACGAAAGCGTGAAGGTTCGGGCGTCCTGATTTTGGGAGCTTTCTCCGACGATGTCACTGCCCTCGATTGTCATGGCCACGTTGGCGGATACGTTGTGCAGGTCGTAGCGGACGGAATCGCCGGTGTCCTGGACCATGCGAACCAGCGGCGATTCATGGTCCCACGGACCCCATTCGGTCATGATGATGTTCTGTCGGCCCCGCAACTGCGGCCGAGCGCCGATCGGATGCGTCGAGCCATGGGCGACGTATCGCGGCTTCTCGGGGAGTTTTGCAGTCGCGCCTTTGCGGACGAGCGACTCGGTCTCTTTCGACATTTCCTCAGTCACATTCTCCAGGGAATTCTCGCCGAGGACAAGCTCGCCGGGCCCTCGCAGGTGAAACGTCAGCAGGTCCCCCACGAACTGGTTGCCGGCCACGAGGTTGCCCTTGGACTGGGGATTGTTCGCTTTGGCCCAGGGCCTTTCCGCGAAGCTGCCCAGTTGCCCGCCCCAAAGGTGAACGCCGCACTTGTTGGCCTTGAAGGCGTTCCCCACGATGCGGTTGTCCACGCCATGATCGATGTTGACGCCGCCTCGCTCCAGGCCGTAGGCCATTTCGCCGTTGCCTTCGATCTGGTTTCGCGCGATCAGGGTGTTCTGCGAGAAACCGCCCCACACGCCGCAGATGGCGTTCTCCACCAGGCGATTGTCGCAGAACACGTTCCCGAAGGAGAAGGTCATCTCGATTCCGTGGGCCGGCGCGTAGGAAAAGTCGTTGCCGATGAGCAGGTTGTTGTTGTTCCCTCGCCCTTTGTACCAGTCCGGCGGATGCTCGCCGACCTCGCCGAGGGCCTCTTTGCCCCCGAACCCGAAGAAGCTGTCGCCGCCGTGGGTGGCGGAGTTCTCCGCGACGACGTTGTCGCAGTTCTGCTCGAACATGAGAATGCCGGCGGAATCCTGCCCGCGGTTGTACACGCCGTGGCTGTACCCGCGCACGCAGAAGTCGCACGCATTTCGCGAGATCGTGTTGCGGCTCGATCGCCACAGGGCGATGCCCCAGCCGGAGTTGAAGGAGAAGTTGTTGTCGTAGATCTTCGAGCCGTTCACGCGGTCGAGGCACAAGGCGTTCTGGCCGTGGCGGACTTTGCTGTTGCGCACCGTGATCTGGTTCGAGTCCTCGACGTACATCGCGGCCCCGTAGTTCTCGAGCCACTGATTCTGATCGTTGTCGTGCGGAAAGAGCCAGTCGTCGCTGTCCTCGGCCGCCGGCGTGGACTTCAGATACGCCCGGCGGTTGTCGGAAGCGTCGATCGTATCGAGCGTCAGGCCGTTAGCTTTCGTCGCCCAGAGCCCGCTCCAGAAACCGCTGATGCGAGCGCCTTTGATTGTGACGTTGGACTGTCCGTCGATGCGGATGCCGTAGCCTTTATACTCGTCCGGCCGCCGGTCTCGCGGCGAGCCCCGCAGTTGCGAACCGGGAGCGAATGTGACTTCGACGTTCGACGCGGCGATCTGGATCACGCCGTTGCCGTTGGTGTCCTCGATGATCGTGTCGGCGGGGATGACAACCAGGCACGATTGGGTGATCCTCACGTCATCCTTCGTGACATGTACGGTCGGCAATCCCTGAGCGGCTGCGATCGAGACCGCCGTTGCGATGATCATGACTGAGAACAAGGCGATTACCTCCGTAGGGTGCGTACCACGCACCGTTCCATTCGGTTGTTTCGGGAAGATGGTGCGTGGTACGCACCCTACATGCTTCCCAGCGTTCCATCATTCTATGATGCGCGGGAACTCCGTCACGCGGATGTTCGTGCACCCGTAGGGAATGAGCGTGAGTTCCTCGACGGGCTCTTTCGAACTCTGCGGCTCCGGCGGGATCTCCTCCGCCCAGCCGTGGGCCAGCTTCCAGCCCGGCAGCTTTCGGCCCTTGACTCTGGCGGCCATCCCGGCGCCCTGCGGCGAGA
Organism: Phycisphaerales bacterium; assembly: GCA_039679525.1. Lineage (GTDB taxonomy): Bacteria > Planctomycetota > Phycisphaerae > Sedimentisphaerales > Anaerobacaceae > PLanc-01. The sequence goes on from JBDKUU010000683.1 coordinate 3,916, forward strand.
AAGGCTTCTCACCTACCGGCTTTTCCTCAAAGGTGACGCTTGTCTCGGGCTTGGCCTCGTCGACGAGCAGGCCATAGTTCCACGGCGTCGTCGGTCGGACCTCGAAATCCCCGTGCGGCAGCTCGCGGTGCGGCTTGTCCGCATTCACCTGTTTCCAGTCTTCGCCCAGCTTCAGGGAGTAGACCAATGGGCCCCGCTCGATGGCGACGGCTTCGTTGTATCGTCGCGACGTTTTGACGCTCATCGGGAAGCGCAGAACGATCTCGGTCGTGCCTTTCCATTGTCGCTCGATCCTGTGGAACGAGCCGGGCTTCACGGACTTCTCAGATCCGTCTGCGACACGGATCGTTGCATCCCGCGTCCAGGCCGGGACTCGCAGGACTACAGGGAAACGGGCGGATTTATCGGTCGTTACCGTCAGCTTGAGCGTCTCGCGGAACGGATAATCGGTGTCGAGCGTCACGGAGACCTGTGCGTCGCCCGTCTCGAAACGGGCGACGCTCGGTGCGTAAGCGACCGCGGCGATTCCGTCGTCGGCTCGCATCCAGAGATTCGCGGCGAACTTGGGCCAGCCCTGGTGCATGTTCGCGGTGCAGCAGCCGAAATTGGGCTCCAGGCCATAGAGGTTCGACTCCGGGCCGTTCGTCGACCACATGTGGTCCGCGTTGATCGTGCACTGGACCTGGTTGACCTGTTGATCGTACTGATGCGACCACATGTCGGGGGCGAACGTCGCCGGCAGGGCGTTGAACGCGATCCGCTCCAGGCGGTCGCCGAAGGCCGGGTCGCCCGTGACGGCGAGCAGGTGTTCCAGCGAGTACATCGCCTCGACGACAGCGCAAAGCTCAGTTCCCTGGGTCGGGCTCCTGCCGGAGAGGCATTCGTCGCCGGAGAACATCCCGGTGACCTGTCCGTGATAGCGGTCGAGGATCTCCAGCATTCTCGCAGGAAAAGCCCGCTCAATATCCTTATGAGTCAGCCGCCAGGAAAGGGCGTAGGCTTTGAGAGCCATGCCCGTGTTGACGACGTGCTTGTCGAATCGCCACAGGCCGCGGCGCGGCGTCGGGCTCGTGACATCCTCGCCCCCGTAGAAGGCCATGTAGTCGAAGCCCTGCTCGTGGAACTTGCGGGCCAGGTCGAGCAGCCACTTCTCGCCGGTCTTCTCATAGGCGTAGTACACGGAGATCAGGCCTTCGAACCAGCGGAACTTGCCCCAGGCGAACAGCGGCTTGCGATCGAGAGCATCGAGCGTCGCCTTCAGATTGCGAAGGACCGCCTGGAGAACCGCGGCGTCGCCCGTGGCCTCGTGGTATTGAACGAGCACCTTGTTGGCCAGGAAAATGGCCCAGATGTCGTATGGCTTGGCGTTGGCGTCGACCGGGTAGGGTGCGTACCAACCGTCGGGTCGCTGGTTGGCGACGATATGGTCGACGTACCGCTTGACCTTGGCTTTGAGGGCCTCGTCATCGAGGACCCAGGCCAACGCAACCACGCCGTCGAGCCAGTAGGGAGCCCGCTCCCAGCCTTCGGCTTTGCCGCCGAACCATTGGCTCTGACCGACGTCGGGCCAGATTTCGTCGAGATGTCCGCTCAGGCCCTCGGCCTGGAGGCGAAGTTGGCGTTGGAGCCAGCCCGCCGGACGGACGGAGCCCAGCGGCAGGGGCCGAAACGCCAATTCAGCCAGGCCCGACGGCGATTTGCCGCTGCGGGATTTGCCGTTTGCGGATTGCGATGCGGATTCGGCCTTGGCCAGCGGCGATACGGCGATGGCTGCCGCCCCCGTGGCGATGCCGGCCAGGAACTGACGACGTCTCATGGGCGACATAGACGCAGTTTTCCTTTCCAATCGTTGACGTTGGTTCTTCCCGACACGGGTCACTGAGTCATTCATGCTACTGCCTGGGCCTTCGGAGTTCAAGCCGCGTGTTGCCGCCGGCGCCCGCCGGGACCGCGTGCCTTCGAAAGTACAAATGCTCAGGGTGGACATGGACGGGACTTGCCGGTAAGCTGGTCGCCATAAGCGGCAGCACAACGTTGACCGCTGATCAGTAAGGAGACCGGCATGCGTACGAACGAAACTCATCTCAACCGGCGTCGTTTCCTGAAGACCGCGGCCCAGGCGGGGGCCATGTTTGCGATGCCGTACGTGATTCCAGGGACTGCCTTGGGCAAGAGCGGCTCGGTGGCTCCGAGCGAACGGATCCGCCTCGGCGGCATCGGCATCGGCAGCCGCGGCACCTATGATCTGGGGTGCTTCCTTCATGAGCCGGACGTGCAGTTCGTGGCGGTCTGCGACGTCAAGGCCAATCGTCGCAA
>JBDKUU010000684.1:0-1619 GCA_039679525.1 Phycisphaerales bacterium
CCATCCTCGCTCAGGAACGGACCTATGTCAGTGTATGAAATGAGGATGCGCTTCGAATCGAATGGATCAAAGTGCACACCATATGCTGTCGTGACGTCCAGGCCCGTCGTGGTCCAGCCGTTGGGCGCCGGACGAGAGTACACAGCCTGCCAGGTCTTGCCTCCATTCGTGGTCCGAAGCGTCCGGCCGAGATCGGTCGCATAGCAGATGTCGGGATTGGAGGGCGCCACACCTAGCGACAGCGGTTCATCGCCCCAGTCCGCGCCCAGTTTGGGAGTGATCCAGGCGTCGGTGACGTTGGGCGGCGCAGTCGTGTCTTGCGACCAAACCAACTCCCAGTTCTTGCCCCGGTCCGTAGTGCGCGCCACGCCGAACAGAGTGCGTTCTCCCAGCCGCAGTCTCCTGAATCCGGCGTAGGCCGTATCAGGGAAGTCTCTGCTTACCGCCACCGCAGTCAACTGGGCTCCACTTCCGGGCAACTTCACCTCGTCCCAGGAGCGGCCACCATCGCTTGAGACCACTCCGCCTCCGGGTCCCACTGCGTATACCACCTCGCCGGCCGCCGCGACATCCCGCCACGCCTCAGCGCGAACAACGCCTTCCGACCATTGGCCCTGCCGGCGGCTCCAAACCGAACGATCCGTCGCCACATACAGGGCGCCCCCAGCAGCCCAGACGCGCCTTGCCGCACTGGGCAGGTCCAACTCTTTTTTCCAAGTCACTCCGCGATCCCTGGAGAGAAAGAGGCTGGTTCCTAATCCCGCCAGGAGAACATTCGAGTCGTTCGGATCGACCGCCATGGCGGTCATCCGAGGCGCGGGCTTGTGATCAATCAGGTAGTCCACGTCCGCGTGGTCGTTCGCCATCTCGATCGTGGCTTGGCCGCCCGGATACACCCGCCCCCAGGTGCGTCCCCCATCTTCGCTTCGGTAAAGGCCGTCGCCTCGGGCGTAGAGAACCTCAGGGTTCTTTGGATCCCAGATAAACTCACGCGTGCCCTCTCCGAGGTTGAACATCCGCCAGGAGGCCCCGCCATCCTTGCTTAAGTAATCTCCGGTCATGTCGCAAGCGACAAGTACATGGTTGGGGTCGTGCGGACTGATCGTGGGGATATACTGCGCCCCACCACCGCCGGGTCCGATGATGCGCCAGCCTTCGCCGGGCTGGGCCATGATGGCCCAGGAGAGTAGGAAGGCAAAAAGGGTGGGTTGCACAGACAGATTGTGTCATGAATCGAAAGCAATCACAATAGCAATCGCAATCAAGCACAACCAGCTACTGAGCGATCAGGGATTACACGTTCTTGCGCCAATACGGGTCAGTATGTGGTTTCAGAGTGATCGGATAGGATCCATCCCCGTTCAACCGTTGCGCGCATGCCCACCGGACGGGGCGTACAACGCCGTTCTTGGTCTCGATCGCGGCTTCCAGCCGGAACAGATGTGATTCCGCGCCAGCCGGCAACTGAAACGCCGCCTGCCGCAACTTGCCACCAAATGGGTGACCCGCGTCCAGGCAGCCTGAAATCCGAATGCGGCCGTCATCGGACACCAAAGTCAAGCGCAGCACCCCCGGCACTCCAGCCACACCATCGTTGGCCACGGCGACGATCACCTCGG
>JBDKUU010000685.1:0-2963 GCA_039679525.1 Phycisphaerales bacterium
CTCGCGCCGCCCTGAAAACATCGTGCATCTTCATCGGTGGTGCACACGATGCTCGTAGGATGGGCTTTAGTCCATGCTGCTCTTGTCCGTTCTCCTGATTGTCTTGTCCGCTCCCTTGATCGTCCGCATGGGCTGAAGCCCATCCTACACACTCCACGGCTGCGGCCCAATTCGCATCATCGAAATGGGGCCGATCCCAGCCGACGGGGAGCTTGCGGGCATCGTAGTCCTCGCCGCCGAGGATCGCGCTGTGCGTGATGGGCCCATCGATTGTCCTCCACGAGCCGTCGGTGACAACGAGTTGCTCGCTGCCGTCGGCGAACCACAGATGAGCCTGCAAAATGAGCTTGAGCGGACGATCCGCGTTGACGCCGTGCACGCGACGGTCGCCGAGGGTGTTGTAGAAGCCCTTGCCGAGCATCACGCCGAAGACGTGCGGGCCGCCTTCGCGCAGCGCGTCGGTGATGTCGAACGTCGAGTAGTAGACCGTCTTTTCGTACAGCGACCAGGCGGGATCGAGGAAGCGGTCGCCCACCTTGCGGCCGTCGAGGAACAGGTCGTAGTGGCCCAGGCCGCAGACGTGGACCACCGCACGAGTCGCAGGCCGAGGCACATCGAATGACTTGCGAAGGAGGGGCAGCCCCCCGCCTTCCGTGCGCGTCCCCTGCATGATCCACTCGGCCCGCCAGTCCTGCGGGTCCAGTACGCCCATCGTCCAGGACGCCGGCCGGCTCCATGCCGAGGGCGAACCATCTTTGTCCCAAACCCGGACCCGCCAGAACACCTGTTGCGACGAACTCAGAGGCTTCCCGTCGTAGACGATGTGGATCGTCTCCTCGGAGGAAATCTTGCCGCTATCCCACGGATCGCCTTTGTCCTGAGACAACAGCTCCTGCGAGGCCGCGACCTGCACCTGGTACGCGGTTTGTCTCTGCCCGCGAGCATTCGACTCCAGCTTCCAATAGAGCCTCGGCCTGGGGACGTCGATCCCGAGCGGATCCGCCGCGTACTCGCAGCGAAGCTCCACAGGCGTCAGGCCCCCCTGTGTTCCGGCTGGAATGTCCACGCGCACATGCTGTTGGCGCCGAAAGACATCGAGTCGAATTCTCTGCCCGCCGGGAACGCCCTGACAGATCCGCATCAGATCATCCAGCGTGCTCACCTGTCGATCGTCGCCTTGGAGGATGACATCGCCCTGACGCAGTCCGCTCTGCGCCGCGACGCTCGCGGCCGGGGCCTCGACGACCGCGACCCCCGTTTCGCCCGGCAATCCGGCCGCGGAGACCTCGCCCAGCCCCACGACGTTGCGGACCCTGGCGCCGAGCCATTCGACGACGCGATCATCGCGATGGACCTGCGGCTCGCCCGCCTGCTGAGACCGGCCGGGAAGCCGCGGGGTGCGCGCGATGGCCTTCAGTTGGGGCTTCTGCACCCCGAACTGGTCCATCGCGAAGTTGACGAAGCCCAGTCCCAAGGCCGGCGATCCTTCCTTCACGCGGTAGTCGCCGCGATCCGGATCGACGAATTGCGCGTCCGCGACGAGGGAGCCGGCGTCGAGCCCGCTGGCCTGCCGCAGAGCCGTGGCCGGCGCGGGGGGCGACTGTCCCGGGGCATGAAGGAGGTTGAAGTCGCATTCCTTGCCCCAGGGCTTGTTCACGCGGATCGGCCTGTAATCCGTGAACAGGATGTTGCGGCGAAACACGTCCTGGCTGTTGCCGTACCAGACATGGGGATGAAACGAGTTGTTCACAATGACGTTGTTCTCGACGCGTCGATAGAACCCCTCGCGCAACTTCAGGCCCCCGTTCAGGCAGAGGTTGTTGTAGATTTCGTATCGGCTGGAGCCGTCGTCCAGGTCGATGTCCCAGCCGTGGTCGCAGCGCCAACGGTTGTTGCGGAGAATGTTGGGCTTGACGATGTCGAGGATCGGAAGGTCCTTGTCGGCGCCGAGCGTCACGGCGTCCAGGTCCACGCCCTCCAGGCCCCAATACCGATCGCGACCCCATGAATTGAACGAGCCGTGATCGCCGGTCTCCAGGACCGTGTCGAACACATCGCAGAATTCGATCACGTGGCCGCCGAACGTGCCCTCGGAGATGTTGATCCCCGCGCGGGGGACGTCGTAGATCGAGCAATGACGAACGGTGATTCCCATCGACATGGAGATCTGGACGGGGGCCGTCTGTTTCTCGACCCGGCCGGTCTCGTGAATCAGGCAGTCCTCGACGAGACAATCGGCGGGATAATTCTCGGACCTGGGGCCCGGCGTCTTGTCGATCTTCCCATAGTCTTGCCGCTGGCCGTATTCGAACAGAGCGTTGCGGACGGCGTTTGGATCGCCGACGAACGCGACGCCGTTGGCGCCGGTCCCGACGATGTGGCACCCGCGGACCGTGATCCTGCGATTGTACTTGTTGACGAAGACGCCGTTGCCGCCCACCTGGTCGATCGTGCAATCGTCGAGGACGCAGTCTTCCGCGCCGTCGAACAGGATCGCGCCGCCGCGGTAGGTGGTCCAGTCGCTTCGCAGCAGAGGCTCCCTGTTCTCCATGAACGTGCGCGCCGCGTGGCGGAACGTCAGGCCCCGCAGAGCGATGAAGCGGACGGGCTTCTCCTGCGTGCCGCGAAATTCGATCAAGTGCCGCAGCCGAACCGCTTCAACGGTCGCTTTGTCCAGGTCCAGATCCTTGGGTGGATAGAAGTAGAGCGTGGCGGCCTTGGCGTCGTGGAGCCACTCGCCGGGAGCGTCGAGCTCCTCGAAGAGATTCTCCACCATGCGATACGTCTTGTGCATCCCCATTCGGCGATTGTTCTGCCAGCCGCCTTCGTAGGCGACCTCGCCGTTCGGGTCTTTCCCGGTGATGACGTAATGGAAATCGCCCCATTCGTGGGCGTGCATGGCGTGAATGAATCCGCCGCGGGGGTTCGACCATCGTGCGGCCCGTTCCGGACTGAAGGCATCG
>JBDKUU010000686.1:0-2108 GCA_039679525.1 Phycisphaerales bacterium
AGTCGTAGAGGCTCGACCAGTGGTATTCCATGGTCCCGGCGCGCGGAACAACGGCGTACCCGTCAATGAAATCAATGGAGGCCCCCGGGTAGAAGGCCCCGCTCGTGATCTTGGCCACTGATACCGAACTCCCGAACTGATACGTGTAGCCGTAGGAATTGTCCACGAGGCCAAGGTGGATGCCGTTGTCCGTCATCGAGACAACACCGGTGGAGGTCAGGAGCGTTCCGCGGTCCACGATTTCATTGGTGGGCTTGATCTCATACAGGTGGTCTCCGCCGACCCCGTAGAGCACATCCTTGGTGGAGCGGTACAACCCTCGCACGGGGGAATTCGGCAGGGAGAGGTAGGGCCTCAGCCCTGGCACCCTCGCCAGATACCCGATTTCTCCGTTGATCCTCGAATTTGCTTCGTTGATTTCCGGGTAGAGACCTACACACCGCTGGCACTCCACAGCCACGCTGGGCAGGGAGTAGGCGCCATCAATGAACCCCCGGAGACGCACCATCTCTACTTGCCTCCCAGGAAGTCGGACATGGAGGAACGACGGTTCCCGGCCAGGAGCGCGCTGTCGCATTCCAGGTAGACGGGCTGAATGTTCATCCGCTGAATGGCGGCCTTCGACTCCCGGGCGATGGCGACAACCGACGCAGGGGGCTCCTTGGCGTATTCCGGAGCCTGTTCCAGCGCGAGATTGTATTTCAGCATCCTCTCGTAGCCGGGGGGGAGGCTGATCACGTCCGTAACCGCGGTGAACGCCGTGATGGGCTTCCAGGACCAAAGCGTGACCTTCTCGGCGACGCTGGGCACCGGCCAGAGGGTGATGGAAGCCAGTGGAAAAGCGTTGTCGCTATACAGGTATTCGGGGAATCCCCCCAGCGTGCGGAGGTCGATTCCTTGGTTTTCCTGGTCGTTCAGGATGTGGAGGTCGTATTCCTGGTCGCCTACCTTGTATTTCGCAGTTTCGATCCGCACGGGCCGAACAGAGTTGAACGTGCCCCCGGGACCCATGGTGTAAGTCCCGGTCCCGGCCACGAGGTTGAAATCTTCCTTGGTGACGGAATAGACGACCAGCCCATCGAGGCTCAGGCTTCCGATGAGTCCGTTCAGCGCCTCCAGGCCGTCCGAAGCCTCATTTTCGGCCAGGGGAGAGTATGCATCCACGGCCCCGATGAGCCGCAACGCGCCGGAAATGAGATCTCGGACGGTGGACATGGGCTAGGCCTCCGGGTTCTTGCGGGGGCGCCCGCCCTTGTTCTTGGGGGCCGGGGCAGCGTCAGAAGGGGGATCGGGGGCGCCGTAATCACCCCAGCCTTCCTCGCGGGCGGCCAGTTCCTCGGCTTCGTCCTGCACGATGCGATACGCCTTCTTGGAGTCGTAGAGCATGCGGGGGTAGGGGATCGGGATGTATTCGCTCATCGCGCGATCACCGTCTTTGCGTCGCCGTCGACTCGGCAAACCTGGATCAGGTAGACCTGGGACGCGGTGGGAGTGATGGCCGTGCCGGTGAAATTGGCGAACGTGATGCCGATCGTGTCATCAGCCGTCACACGCCAGCCGACGATGCCCAGGCCCGCCTGGGCGGTGGGCTTGGAGACGGCGCCGATCATGTCCGAACTGAGACGCACGCCCTTGAGCGTGAAGGTCTGTTCGGCGCTGGTGTTCGCGGCCACCGCGGCGGGGCTGATGGCGGCGGTTTTCATGATGTAGAGCTGCTGGGTATTGCCTTCCGGGATCATAGGGGTGTCCTCAAGGAAGGCCGGGAGACCGAAGCCCCCCGGCGCTGTTTCGGTTGGGTTACTCGGTCACCCGCACGGCGTGGTCGCGGTAGACCAGAACCGGATCGGCCCAGAGAACATCGATGCGGGTGTTCTCCAGGTCGCTCTTGAAGTCGCCGCCGGTCATCACCCGAAGGGAAATGCCGTCCTGATCGAAAGTGTGACCTTCGCAGCCCGCCAGGACCTTCAGGGGAGCGAAAGCACCAGCAATCGCGTCCCGCTGGAATCCCATGTTCTGCCGGTAGGCGGTGCTGGCCGCGCCGTCGAAGGTGAGAGCCGCACCATCCGCAGGGAGCGCGGAGACGGTCGTGCCGGGGGCGGTCGCGTCCA
>JBDKUU010000687.1:0-2865 GCA_039679525.1 Phycisphaerales bacterium
TGCCATGGGAACTGGCACCAAAGGGAGGACTACCTCGTGCATCTCCTCAAAGCTGCCTGTTTTGCGATTCTCGTGACAGGGCTGGGTTCTGCCGCACCCACGCTCAGATACTCCACCTACCTTGGAGGTATTGGCGACGAGGCCATCGCCAAGATCGCCGTCGATGCTACAGGGAATATCTACGTGACCGGATCCACCAATTCGGTGAACTTCCCGGTCACGGCCGGCGCTGTCCAGTCTAAGCCCGGCGGTAAGATGGACGCGTTTGTCGCCAAGCTTGATCCGTCGGGTGTCATTGTTTACTGTACGTACCTCGGTGGCAGCGGTGTGGACAGGGCTACCGACCTGGCCGTGGACGCTCAGGGTAATACTTACATCACAGGCATAACCACGTCGACGGATTTCCCCACCACGGCCGGCGTCCTCCGTACCACGTCTACGGGAGGAACGTTTGTGGCCAAGCTGAATCCGAATGGCACCGCGCTTCTGTACTCTACCTATCTCGACACCGTGGGCGCGGAAGCTTACGGCATCGCCATCGACAAAGCCGGCCGCGCCTTCGTGACCGGAACCACTTACTCCTCCAGCTTTCCCACGACGCCGGGAGCTTTCCAGAGAGTGGCCAAGTCCAATGATGCTTTCGTTGCGAAGTTGAACGCCGAGGGGACGAATCTGGTCTATGCGACGCTGGTTGGGGGCGATTCGGGCGACGAAGCCTCCAGGATCGCTGTGGACGAGGCGGGGAACGCTTACGTGGCAGGGGGGACGAGATCCTTGAACTTCCCCATCACGTCCGGTGCCTTTCAGAAGGAGAAGGGCGCAGGCACATCCGAAGACGCCTTTGTCTTTAAGCTGAATCCCGATGGAGGTGGCCTGGTGTATTCCACATATCTCGGAGGGAGCGGACCTGAGGGTGTCTATGACATGACCACTGACACGGCTGGAAACGTCTGCGCGACGGGGATCACTTACTCTGGGGATTTCCCGGTGACACCGTCTGCGTTACAGAAGACCTATGGCGGAAACGGCGACGCGTTTGCCGCCAAGTTGAATATGAACGGTAGTGCCCTGTTGTATGCCACGTATCTGGGCGGAACTCGGTTGGACTCTGGTGGGGGAATCTCCGTTGGTCCAAGAGGAGAGGCTTATATAACCGGTGTGGCGGCGGAGGGATTCCCCGTCACGGCGGACGCGGTCCAGGCGGTGCCTCGCGGCTATACGGACGCGTTCCTGGTGCAACTCGATGTGGATGGTGCCGTCCTGAAGTTCTCGACCTTTCTCGGGGGCGGCGACAACGATAGCGGCTCCACGGTAACCGTTGACTCTGCCGGCAATATTTACCTGGCCGGAGGTACGCTGTCGCATGATTTTCCAGTCACCGCGGGCGCGTTCCAGAAAGCTTTCGGTGGCGGGACTAATGGCGACGCCTTTATCGCGGTAATCGGCGTCCCGGTCGAGGTTAAGCCTCAGATCACGGCGGCCGGCATCGGCAACGCCGCCAACTATGTCGCCGGCAAGGTCTCGCCCGGCGAGATCATCGTCATCTTCGGCAAGGACTTCGGTCCCGCCACGCTGGCCGGACTGCAACTGGTGAACGGCATGGTGGCGACCGAGACCGGCGAAACGCGTGTTCTGTTCGACGGTCTCGCGGCACCAATGGTCTATGCTGCGAGCGGACAGGTCAGTTGCGTGGTGCCATACGAGGTCGCCAGCAGGACCACCACGCAGGTCGTGGTCGAGCACAAGAAGGTGAAGAGCGCAGCGGTCGCCGTGCCTGTGGTGGAAGCCGTGCCGGGCCTGTTCAGCATCAACGCGAGCGGCACAGGGCCGGGCGCGTTTCTTAACGAGGACACCTCTGTGAACTCGCCGGCGAATCCGTTGGAGCGGGGCAAGATCGCGGTCTTCTATGGGACCGGCGAAGGACAAACCACGCCAGCCGGAGTCAGCGGACTACCTGCCATGGCGACGTTCCCGAAGCCTGTACTCCCGGTGACGGTGACCATCGGCGGCAAGAGCGCCGAAGTGCTGTACGCGGCAGCGGCGCCATACATGGTCGCCGGGGTAATCCAGATCAACGCCAGAGTGCCGGCAGATACTCCCGTGGGCAACGCCGAAGTGATCATCAAAGCCGGCAACAATCCGAGCCAGGGCGGCATCACGCTGGCCGTGAAGTAGGCGAGCGCCAGCACAAGTCCCGAAGGGTAGTTAGGCTGACAGGTGCTCGATCACGATCTTGATCCCGATGCCGATCAGGATCAGGCCCCCGAGAACCGTCACTCGTTCGCCCCAGATGGACCCGACTCGTCTTCCGATTACCATCCCAACCGAGGTAAAGGAAGCCGCCACGATCCCGATCACGAGGGCGGGGACGAAGATCGTCGAGCCGAGGAAGGCCAGCGAGAGGCCGACGGCCAAAGCGTCGATGCTGGTGGCCACCGAGAGCACCACCAGGGACCAGCCGGTCGTCGGGTCGATCAATGTACGCCGCCCGCTTTCCTGGTCGTGAAGGGCTCCCCAAATCATTCTGCCGCCGACAAATGCCAGGAGCCCAAAAGCAATCCAGTGGTCTAGCGTCGAAATGTACTTCTGGACGATGGTACCGGCAAGCCAGCCGAGCATCGGCATCAGGGCCTGAAACAGCCCAAAATGGAAGGCCAGCCGGAAGACTTGACGTGGCGTCAGGGGGTTGAGCGTCAACCCGGTCACGATGGCCACGGCGAACGCGTCCATGGCGAGGGCGCAGGCCAGCGCCAGGAGACTTATCCAACCCATGTCGCGTCGGCAGCTTCCCGCATGCTCTGGCCCCTGTTCATGATCCTTTGCACCACAAAGCCGCAGTATCGCATAGCGCGGCGGAAAACCGCT
>JBDKUU010000688.1:0-9793 GCA_039679525.1 Phycisphaerales bacterium
AGTGAAGACTCCTTCGGCCGCCCACTGCGCGCCGTAGACCAGTCGCATGACGAACAAAAAGACGCCGAACCCCACGCCTGCAACGGACGTCAGACCGCCCAGCACGCTCAACAGGCGAAGCGGAAACGTCGTCATGCTTGTGAGCAGGTCGAACTGGAGATTGATCAGTTTCCACAGACTGTATTTCGAGTCTCCGTTGGGCCGCCCGGCGTGGCGGACCTCGATTTCCGCGGTCCGGCCTGCGAAACTATTGGCCAGGACCGGAATGAACATGCTGCGCTCATGGCATTGGAGCATGGCGTCGACGACAGGGCGGCTGTAGGCCCGGAGCATGCAGCCGTAATCATGCATCATCACGCCGGTGGCCCGCCGGGCCGCATGGTTGACGATGCGGGAAGCGAGACGGCGAAACAACGGGTCGTGCCGGGGCGTGCGGATCGTGCCGACCACATCGTACCCTTCATCCATCTTCCGCACCAGCGAGGGAATCTCCTCCGGCGGATTCTGGAGATCCGCGTCGAGCGTCACGACGATCTGGCCCCGGGCTTCGCCAAAACCCGCCATCACAGCGGCATGCTGGCCATAGTTGCGGTTGAGCAGAACCCCCACGATCTTTCCGGCGTTGGCGGTCGCCGCCTCGGCGATGATTTGGGCGGACGCGTCCGAACTGCCGTCATCCACCAGGATGATCTCGAACGACTCTCCCCCGGCGGAGCATGCCTTCAGACACCGCGCGATGAGGTCGGGAAGGTTCTGCTCCTCGTTGAATACGGGAATGACCACGGACAGCGCCGGGCGACATCTCGTCAAGATCGACTTGGCGAGGCCGCCCTCCTGCTCGCCCGCTTCACCCTTCGGCGCCGTCGCACGGAGCCTGGAAATCGCCGGGAAAGGACGAAGTGCGCCTACCTCGCTCTGTCCGGGATGATCCACGCCACAAATGGATCCTTTTGCTTCTCCCATGGTTTCTTCTTCTCCTTCAATGTCGGTTCCGCCGTCGCCTCCTTGGGCAAGGCGGGAACCAGCTCTTTCAGAAATCTGTCACGCGAAATCACCACCTTGGTCGTTCCGTCCGGAGTTAGGAAACTCCTCACCTCGTCGATGTCGGACAGAATGCGCATCGGCCTGACCTGGCCCAGATAGAACACGGCCTTGGTCGGGCATTGTCCGAAGAACGCGATATTCTCCGGCGCCACGGCTCCCATTCGCTCCCGGAGCTCGAGACTGAACGGTTTGATCGTACGATTGCGATCCAGGATTCCGTCCTGCAGAACGAAGTACCCGCCCACCAGGATGACGAAAGCGACGACCAGCGGCCCCAGCTTCGGCCCTACCCCTGTGAACCGGCTTTGCAGGTTCGGCCATATTCGTTCGGCAAGCAGGGACATCGCAGCCAGCGAACCTAAAACCGCCGTGGCGTACACCAGGTCCCTGGACGCCACGAAACCGATCCGGCTTTTCAGCACAGGCCAAATCGCCGGGCTGAAGATCTCGAAAGCCGCGATGCCCCACAATAGGCCGCCCTGAATGGTGAGTGCCAGCCGAGTCCATCTATCTGCGGCCTCCGCATCGAAGACGCAGGCGGTCAGGATCGCCAGGAAGGGCAGGATGGGAAGGATGTAGTAGGACCGCCGGGACCCGGAAACCGTGAAGAACAGGAAGATGAGCAGAACCGACAGCGTCAGCCACTTCCTGGGCCAATCGGACGTCCTGAATGTCGCGACTGCCCCCCAGACAGCCGCCAGCGACAGCGGGGTCCAGGGGAAAACAAGTTCGGGGACATACCCGAAATACACGTAAAACGGCTCTTTGTGATCGAAGGGCTGGAAGTATCGCACGATGTTCTCTTTGAACGCCATGTACAGGCCGCTCTCGCCATATCCCGATCGCGTCAGCTCCGCATAGACCAGAGGAACCAGATAGACCCCCAGTCCGAGCAGCAGGGCCCAGGCATGGGACGCGGACAAATACGACCTCCAGCGATTATCTTTCACGACGTCCGGCAGCACGATGACGACAGGCAGAGCGATCGCGGCCATCCCTTTGGTTTGGGCCCCCACGAAGCAGATCAGGTAGAAGACGAGGTAGGCGAGAAACCCGGGTCGATCCCGCCGGGCCCAGTACCATGCCACGGCCAGAACGATGGCCGCGAGGTTCTCCATGTCGGCCTCAGCCGTTCTGGCCCAAAACATGAATCCCCACATGGTCAGGAAGATCCAGCCCGCGGCTCGCGCCTGACGGGTGGTTCCCAGTCTGCGGGCAAGACTCAGGGTCGCTCCCAAAGCCACCAGGCCGGCCAGAACGCTGGGCAGCCTGGCCACGACCTCATCCACCCGACCGGCGACGGCGGCAAAGGGGAGGATCAGCCAGTAGCCCAGGAGAGGCTTGTCGAAATAGGGGGATCCGTTGATACAGGGATGGGTATAGTCGCCGGTGAGCCGCATCTCTCTTGCGATCTCCGCCCAACGGTCTTCAGAGCCCCATAGTCCCCGCGTCCCCAGGCAACAGAACGTGCAAACCAGCGCCGCCGTCCAGAAAAGCACGGCTGGCATACGGTCGCGAACGGGTTGTCTGTCTTGCTCTTCCATGGCGATCACGTTTGGGGTTTCCCGGCGATTCCGGAGTTGCGGATCGAGCGGCTGCGCCCGATCGCGTTTTCAGACAGCACATCCTTCACCGCACGGACCACATCATCCACGTCGTCCGACGTCATGTCGGGAAACAACGGCAGCGAGCAGATCCGATCCGAGTTCCACTCGGTGTTCGGCAGCATCCCGCGCCGCATCCCCAAGGCTTCGCGATAGTATTTTTGCAGATGGACGGCGCGGAAGTGAAGCCCCGTCCCGACGTTCTTCTGCTTCAACCGCTGCATGAATTCGTCGCGAGAGAACCCGGCCCGGTCGACATCGAGTCGCACGATGAACAGATGCCAGGCGTGCTTCATCGGATAGCAAGGGTCGCTCAGGGGGATCAGTTCCTCGACCTCCGAGAGCCGCTGTCGGTATTGCGTCGCCAGTTCCGTCCGTCTTGCGTTGAGCGAGTCCACGCGGGCCAACTGGCTTATCCCCAGGGCAGCGGACATATCCGTCATGTTGTACTTGTATCCCGGCTCCAGTACCTCCGCCTGGGGCGAGCGTCCCTGGGTCTGGCGGTCATAGGCGTCCACGCCGAGCCCGTGGAATTTCAGACGTCTCATCCGTTCCAAAAGTCCTTCGTCGTCCGAGCAGAACATGCCGCCTTCGCCCGTCGTGATGTTCTTGATCGGATGAAACGAGAAAATTGCCGTTCCGCAGGAGCCGACGTGCCGGCCGCGACAGTGCGTGCCCAGGGCGTGGGCGGCGTCCTCGATGAGGGGAATCCCTCCGGCGGTCGCCAGGGAACGGAGAGGCTCGACGTCGGCCGGGGCCCCCGCAAAGTGCACGGGAATGATCGCCCGCGTCCTGGCGGTCAGATGCGATTCCACCGACTCGCGAGACACCATCAGCGTATCGCGGTCCACGTCGGCGAAGACCGGCCTGGCGCCGGCCAGGACGATCAGATTTACCGTCGAGACCCAGGTCATCGAGGGCGTGACCACCTCGTCTCCCGGGCCGATCCCCAGGGCCTTCAGAACCAGGTGCATGCCGGCGGTCGCCGAAGACAGCGCCACGGCGTCGGAACATCCCACGTACTCGCGGAACTTCCGCTCGAACTCCACTGCCTTGGAGCCGGTGGTGATCCAGCCGCTGCGGAGCACATTCGCCACGGCGGCGACATCCTCGTCCGTGACAGAGGGCCGTGAAAACGGTAGGAAATCAGTTCGCATGATTGACGTTCTCCCTTTCGCCGGTGTTCTTCGCGGGCTCCCTCGTTTGCGGCCAAAACCACGCCATCCATTTTTCCGGTCTGGATGACTTCGGCTCCCATGGCTGCACCTGCTCTGCCAAGTACCGCCCACTCCGCAGTCTACTTAGAACATCCTCCGGCAGTTCGGATGCATACCTGCTCTGCGTTATCACTCCGCCGGCGGGGCCGGATTCCAGAAAGTGACGCAGGTCATCAATACTGTTGATGATTCGTATCGGTTCGTCGAGATGGAGATAAAAGAGGATGTTCGCGTTAGGCTTGGGAAACATGGCGACCCTCTCCGGCGACAGCGTGACGCAACTCGTCCGCAGTTCCTGAACGAAAGGGCGTTCGGTCCGGGTTCTGTCCAGAATGCCTTCCTGCCAACAAAAGTAACCGCCCAACAAGACCACTGCGGCCGCAATCGGAGGGCGGATGCCCCCGCACCCATCGAGAGAGCGCTTCATCCCTCGGAATCGGGCGAAGCGGCCGTACACAAGGGCTGACGCCATCCCGATGACGAGACTGGCCACGTGAAATTGCAGAGAGATCTGAAAATGCGACACTTTTCGGATGAGGGTCAGGATCAGAGGGATCGCCAGGTCCAGCCCGATCAGTCCGAAGAACAAGAGTCGCTGGGCGGCCAGCCCCTTTTGATACAGTCTCTTCGTTGCCGCATCGCGCGTGCCGGACACAAACACGGCGATCAGGACGGCGCACAACGGGAGAATGGGCAGAATGTAGTAGCTTCGCCGAGAGCCGGACAGCGTGAAGAACAGAAACACCGCCGCAATGGCCCACATCAGCCATCGCGTGCGCCAGTCGAGGCTCTTCCGGGAGTGTGCCAGACCGGCCGCCGCCAGAAGAAAGAGCGGCGTCCACGGCAGGAGAAGAACGGGAAGCTCATAGAGGTACAGATAGATGGGCGCTTTGTGGTCAAACGGCTGGAAGTATCGAAGGATGTTCTCCTGGAAGACCATTGCCAGGCCGCTGGAGGAATAGTCCTGCGGCCGCGTCCAGGAGGCATACAGCAGAGGGGATAGATAGACGAGCACCGCCAGGCCGACGGCCGCCCAATGCCGGACGCCCAGGAGAATGCGCCACCGCCTCTCGACGACCATGTCGGGCAGTACGATGCAGATCGGAACCGCCACGGCAGTCAACCCCTTCATCAGTGCGCCGATAAAGGCGATCAAATAGAAGACAAGCATGGCCGAGAACCCCAGGCGGTCGCGCCGCGACCAGTACCAGGCAACGGCCAACGTAATGGCCGCCAGATTCTCGGCGTCGGCCGTCCCCGTCCGAGCCCAGAAGAGAAAAGCGTACATCGTCAGCAGGATCCATCCCGCGACCCTTCCCACGCGGGGCGATCCCACGCGAGTCCCGATTCTCACCGTCGCCCAGACGGCTGCCAGACCGGCCAGTGCGCTGGGGAGCCGGACCGTCAGCTCATCGAGCGTGCCTGTGACGGCCGCAAAGACGGCACGCAACCAATAGGTCATAAGCGGCTTGTCGAAATAGGGCTCTCCTCCGATCCTGGGATGGAAGAAATCCCCCGTCGCAAACATCTCGCGCGTCACCTCGGCCCATCGCCCCTCGGCCGCCCAGAGACTGCGCCAGCCCAATCTCCAGAACAACAGGATCCCGGCCGTCAGGAAGAGCAACAGCAGCCCGCGTCTGTCCGCCTGGCGGTTCCGCTCGCCGCAGGCGCAAGTCGGCGTCCCTGCCCGGTATGACTCGTCCTGATCGTTCACTCTTTCTCCTCGTCCATGGTCCGGCCGGTGTCCATCAAATTGAGGACTGCGACATCATCTTTCTTTCTGCCCGCATCGCAACCAGCACGCACGAAAGAGAAGGGCCATCCCATTCTCCTGCTCTTGCTCGCCTCTATATCGCATGGTATTCCTACAAAAGCAAACCTTAATAGAACCTGAACGCAAGAACCTCTCTTTCGTATGTCGAGAATGTCCCACCCGGTTGGCAGTCGCCGGTCGTTCTCCGGAGTGTACCGTTCGAAACTTAACGGAACCTTAGAACGGGGCGTCTCATTCGAAGATTCCGACGAATGTATGAGAAACGTTGTTGACTGTGTTTCGGTCACACGGATATAAGTCGTAAAATATGGGTTTCCGCATTGGAGCGACCATCTGAAGATCGGGTTCTGGGACCGCAAGCACGGCTTGTTTCGACGTCGCGACGGATGGAAGGACATGAGAGTACTGGTTATCGAAGATGAGCCAAGGCTCGCGCGCAATATCGCCAAGGCGCTCAAAGAAACAGCCTCGTACGCGGTGGACATTTCCCTCGACGGCGAGGACGGCCGGCATCAGGCGGTGTCGAATCCCTACGACTTGATCGTGCTGGATCTGATGCTGCCGAAGATAAACGGGCTGGAGATTCTCATGTACTTGCGGCGGGAGGGCGATCATGTCCCGGTCCTCATCCTTAGCGCGAAGGACAGCTCCCAGGACATTGTCCGGGGTCTGAATTCGGGCTGCGACGATTACATGACCAAGCCCTTCGATATGGGCGAGCTCGTGGCTCGCTGCAAAGCCCTGGTGCGACGTACGTATGACCTCCCCGATCCGACTGTGCGCGTCGGCGAATTGTCGTTGAACACCTCCAGCCGCGTCGTTGACCTGCAAGGGCAACGGCTCGTCCTTCGCGCGATGGAATATCGACTTCTGGAATATCTCATGCTCCGGGCGGGACATATCGTCAGGAAAGAGGACATTCTCGAACACCTGTACGACTTCAACGCGGAGAAGTTCTCCAACGTCGTCGAAGTGTGTATCTTCTCGCTTCGCAAGAAGATGACGGTGGACGGCGTCCGTGTTTGCATCCGCACGATTCGCGGCCAGGGTTACCTTATCGAGGAGAAGCCGGAGTGAAGTCCCCATCGATTCGCCTGCAATTGACCCTGACGGTGTCGTTGCTGACCCTGCTCATCATCACGGTCCTATCCATCGCGGCTTACATCGAATTCGAGGAATCGCTGCTCGAAAATACAGACACGACGATGCGATACATGGGTGAAACTCTCTGTGCCGAACTTGTGGAAGAGGGGGTGTCCCCGGAAAACCACGAAGCCGCATTCCGAGCCATTACCGGTCACAGCATATCGGATCATGCGAGTCGATGCCGCATCTGGATGGACGGGAGCGACGACGATCTGTTCAGTACGGATTCGGCTGGCGCGCCCCTCGCTCCCGGCTTGCGTCATCCGCCGGTCGAAGAACGACCTGAAGTGGGAGGCTCCTGTGTATTCAACATCGCCGAGCAGACGGGTGTGCGTGAGCACCACCCGCTTCGCGTCATGTGGATGCGTCATCTTTTTCGCGGACAGGTCGTGAACATCCTTGTGGGTCGCTCCAGCGGCCAGGTGTACCAGGAATTGGGTGAGTTCCTGCAACTGCTGCTGGTGTCCGGGGGCAGCATTCTGCTGACCGTCATGTTCCTGGTTCCCAGAATCATCTCCTGGGCATTGCGGCCAGTCACAGACGCGGGGAGACGGATGAAACGCATCACGCATCGCAATCTCGGACAGGACAGCCCAATTCAAGGGAATGTCCCCGCGGAACTTCAGCCGTTTCAGGAGGCCCTGGACGGCATGTTCGCCCGTCTGAACGCTGCCATGCGGCAGCAGGAGCAGTTCACCGCCGATGCGGCGCACGATCTGCGCACGCCTCTGGCTGTTATGAAGAGCACCCTGCAGACCCTGCAGATACGCCCTCGGACGGTCGCGGAGTATCAAGAGAGCGTCAACGATTTGTTGCGGGACATCGACCGCATGGAGCGTTTGGTGCAACAGCTTCTCACTTTGGCGAGACTGGACGCCGCCGACAAGGTCTCGGACCCCACAGAGGTTCGGCTGGACCTTCTCTTGCAGTCCGTCGCTGACACCTTCAGGGGCCGTGCGGAGCAGCAAGGAACGCATCTAGTCTGTGAACCAGGTGCGACGCTGTCTGTCGAGGGGAACGAGACCGAACTGCGGCAGCTCTTCAGCAATTTGCTGGACAACGCATTGCGATATGGGCCGCCGAACGGCGAGGTGCGCATTTCGCTGAAGAATGGCCCCGATTCCAGGGTGGCGACGTGCGTGCACGACGAGGGAGGCGCCATCCCGCCGGACAAGCTTCCCCGCCTGTTCGACCGTTTCTACCGTGTGGAAACCTCTCGCTCCGAGGCGTTCGGCGGCACGGGGCTCGGCCTGGCCATCGCCCGCGAGATCGCTCTGCGGCATGGCGGAGATATCGCGGTCACCTCCGATCCGCAAGCCGGTACTTCCGTCATCGTCCGTTTACCTCGATCGTGAGAGACCGTGTCACGGGAGTTCCGTCTTCGGTTCGGCAGGCTTGTTCGGATGTGCGCCATTCATTATGCGTTTGCTTAAGGTTCTCTTCAGGAGCCGGAGGTATACACAGGCTCCTCTGGAAATGGCATTCGATGGATCCTGTTCTCGACTCACTGGGCGTCGCGGTGAGCCGGATGGCGAACAGACGCATATGACCGCGCGAGCTTCCACGGGACATTTGGAGGGCTGCTCCGGGACAATATGACCGTTCCGGACAGACACGTCGCGACCGCGGTCGCAGGCCCCATGCAGTTTGTCGTTCTGGACAGTCTGTTGGTGGACGGAGCGGCGGGCCTCCTGGGCCAGTCTCAACGCACATGGCTGAAGACCTTGCTGGACGCATCCGACGACAGGCCGACAATCCTGTTTTGTCATCATCAACCCAGGATCGATCTGCTGGACACTCCACGCCCGCTCGACATTATTGAGCCCTCGGTGAAGGTCAAGGCAGTGGTCTATGGGCAGTCACACGAGTTCAGGCTCTCTCGGTACCAGGGCATCCATCTAATCAACCTCCCGGCAACAGGTTTCAACATGTCGGGAAATCAGCCGGTGGGCTGGGTGGAGGCAAAGCTCACAGCGAAAGGGGGCGAGTTCATTTTGCACGCCCCGAGTGGCAATCGCAAGCTGGACGGCCATAGAGAGCATCTGTCCTGGAGAGGATAACGGGTACCGCAAGACGAACGGCAATCTTCGGACGCAGCTTGAGCGGATTCTCAAGCAGGCAGGGGTGAAGCCTTGGCCTCGGTTGTTCCAGAGCTTGCGGGCCAGCCGGGAAACGGAGTTGACCGAGACCCATCCGCTTCACGTCGTGACGGCGCGGATCGGGAACAGCAAAGCGGTTGCGGCCAAGCGCTACTTGCAGGTTCGGGATTCCGACTTTGGGCGTGCGGCACAGGCCCCTACAGGTACGGAAAAAGTGACCCACAGGGCGACCCAGTTGCCGGCGGTCGCGAGCGGTATTGAGTCTCGGAATCAGGCGGAGCCATCGCCGGCAAACGCGGTTCTGGGCTCAAGACCGCTCGCGACCGATTCTCGTAACTCGTTACCAGATAAAGGGATGGAGACGAAGGGAATCGAACACCCCTTGATTCTGGGTCAGAAACGCGGATTTTGGAGAATTTGCCGGAGAGTGGCGCACAATCCGGCGCACACGATGCGCCGCAGCCCCCCAAAGACCCCGACCCGGCCTTCATCTTGCACCACTGGCACGAACTGAGCCTCGAAATCCGCAAGGCGATCACGCACATGGTCCGTGCGTCGGTTCAGTTGCAGAACAAGGACGCCTGTCCATAGGCCCGGCGGATCTGGCGGCTGTCGTTCGCCGATAGCCGGGCAACCGGCTCGTCGGACCAGGGCCCCCAAGAGGTCGTACGGTCGGTAATCTCCCGCCTTGGTCCCAAAGCTTGGGGTTGCTTAATTCCGCGAACTGTGCGGCAGGCGAGTTTGAACTCGCCGGTGCTATGGAACAACCCTCTTTCGTTCTTGATGTCGGGGAAGAAATAGTGGCCCCTCGCCAGGGTGTTGTTGCCTCAGAGGGGGACGTGAAGCATTCAATCCGTTGTCGATCAGGGGAGCAGGTAGGGGTGGCGTGGAGGCGTGATGGCTTTCAGG
>JBDKUU010000689.1:0-1776 GCA_039679525.1 Phycisphaerales bacterium
CCATGGCTGTTGACCAGCACGCCGAACTCGGTCCCGTAATCGACGACCGTCCCGGTGGGCGTCCGAACGATGAAACCGTCGGAGTCCTCGCCAATCCGAACGGAAAGGGCCCCGCGGTCGAGGAACAGGCGTTCTCCGGTCTCCAGACGGACGGTCGCCGGTGCTTGCAGCAGCACGGCCGTGCCGCCGTCGCATGTCAATTTCACAAACCCCTGGGTAAGGCACAGAGACGAGGGCCGCAGCTCCGTCCCCGACGCCGTGGACATCGTCGGATCGAGCCACTGGGCGTCGCTCGATTGGGCGATCCGGGCCACGATCGGCGGCAATGCCGGAGCCGGCGTGACCGGGGCCGGCGCGGGATTCAGGTGCAACTGCGAAAACCAGGGCAACACAACCAACAGCAGCAGCGCCGTAACCGCAAACCCGCCGATCATCATTTGGCGACGTTGGGCACGGTACTGCCGATAGGCCAACTTCTCCAAGCGGATGCGTTCCTGCTCCTTGAATTGCTCTAGGGCCGTCTCCGCGATCTTGCGGACCGTTTCCTTGCGAATTTCGTTCTGGTGGCGGGTCTCTTCTGCCGAAAGCTGATGTTCGGCCCGCTGGTCCTGCTCGATGATCTCGTCGAGCACGGCGTCAACCGAGCTCGTCGCAGAGTCGCAGGCCGCCGCGGGGGATTCGATGTCGATATTCCATTCGGGCCGGCCTTCGATCCCTTCCGGCGGCTTGGGCGACCCGTGGTATCGCCGCAACTCGGCGCAGAGCAGCATGTACTCGACGTAACACCGCCGCATCGCCGGGTCGTCCGCGAGCCAGCGATCCAGACGCGAGAACTGCTCCGCCGTGATCCGCCCCTCGCGGAGAGCACCCAGCAGTTCCAGGAAATCGGGATGTTCGGGGGTCGAATGGGTCACGCCGAGCCCTCCGAGGTGAGCGTCCGACGGATGCAGTACAGCAGTTGGACGTGGATGCGATTGAGGGATTTGTAGACCGCGTCCATGCCCCGGCCGACCCGTTCGGCGACCGATTTGACGGTGGCGTCCAGCCCATATCGCAGGCGGAGCAATTCCTGGTCCTTTTCCGCCAATTTCCGAATGCAGTCCCGCAGGGCATCGCGGCGGACATCGACGTTCTCCGTGGCGGCGCTCACCTGCTCGGCGATGGCCGCAAGGACCTCGTCGCTGAACTGTATCTTCTGTGCCCGCTGGTGTTTACGGTGATTCATTACGCGGAACCGGGCGATGCTCAAAGCCCATGCGGCAAAGTCGGTCCCCGGCTCGAACTCCCCGAACTTGGACCACATGACCATCGTGGTCTCCTGCATGAGGTCCTCCGCCTGGGCCCAGTCGGGCACCAGGGCCAGAATGAACCCATAGATCCGCCGCTCGTTGGCCTGGTAGAGACGAAGAAACAGCCGTCCCCGGGACATGTCCGAACCGGAATCCATGGGTTTCGACTCAGTCATACTAAGGAAATAGCCGAAACCGGGCAATTTTGGAAGTATGGGCAGAATTTTTGTGTAGCTGCCTGCCGGCCCCACGTGCCCACGTGCCAAACCTGCCCTCTCCTTGGCACGTTGGCACGTGGCAACCGCAGGGCAGCACGCTCGCGTTGCTGACCAGCAACAACGGGAGACGATTTCCAGACAACTGAGAGCGGGGCTCACAAGTCATCCTCCGGCGGAATCTTGCGACCGGACGAAGGAGCGCGTTTGACGCATGCTGGGGTACCAGCGGAGAGATCCCGGACTCGCGGGGTTGTTCCCTCTCCGCCGAC
>JBDKUU010000690.1:0-2186 GCA_039679525.1 Phycisphaerales bacterium
CGCGAAGGCGTAGTTGCCCGACTTGAAGCGATCCAGCGCGTTCTGGTCCTGGAAGAAAATGATCTCCGAGTACGCCTGGCCGCCGAGCGCCAGGCCGACGCTGGCCTGCGTCAACGAGCAGTACCCGACCAGTTGACCCTTTTCGAACAACTGGCCCCGTCCATACGCTCCGCCCACGCCGACGGCTCCTTTGCCGACGTTGGGGAACACCGCGTAGCCCGCGGCCGTATCGAAGAACCGCTGCAGACCCGGATCCGTCCGCTTGGCCCTGTCGATGGCCACCTGGACCTCGCTGCTCTGTTCCGCCCGGGCGCCCGAACTCTTGGGGGCCGTGGAACAGCCGACAAGAAGAGATCCAACCACTGCCAGACTTACGCCCACTAATAGATAGTTTTTCATAAGAATCCCCTTCGTAGTTTGAAGTCAAAGGAGAATAGTCCATCGGCGTGAAGCGGGAAACTGGCAGATTGCTCAACCCGGCTAAGGAAGAGACGCATCCGCACGCGGGTTGTGCCGGCACAGACTCCGGTCGTCACCGGATGGGCCAGAAGACCTGGTCGCCGCCGTCGGGACCGTCGCCCCAATGGCTGGGGACGCCGCCGTCGTCGTCGAAATCCACGCCGCGGCTGTAGAGCTGAAAGACGCCCTCGCCCCGCTTGTAGATCAGCGGGCCATCCGAGTACGGGTCCCGGGGCGCCCGCCGCAGAAGGCCGGCCTCGACGAGCTGGGCAAGCGATTCCGGGTATTCGCCTCGCACCTTTTCGTAGCGGATCGCCGCGATCGTGGCGACGAGCGCATCGAGGTCCGCCTTCTCCTGCCAGGGCCTCTGGACGACTCCCAGGCACGCATTGCCCCAGAGCCGCACGTACGTATTCACCGCAAGGGCGTCGTCCAGAACACGGCTGACGCCGTTGGGCTCGTTGCGAAACTCCCAGGGTGTCCGGGCCGCCGCGATCCCGATGTTGTCCAGGAATTCCTTCGCGCCGCGAGCGGTCTGCTGCCGATCCAAGCCGAAGAAGTCGGGGCTCTGGTCGGGCGTCATCGGATCGAACAGCGTCCGGAGCGGCGAGGGCAGGCCCTCCCACTGCGCCATCGCGACATGAGGAACCCGGCCGCGACCATCTCCCTCGTCGGTGAACGCCCGCTGGATGCCGTCCTGCCAGACCAGCCGCTCGATGGCGAAGTCGAGCGAGTTCGGGTCCGCGTCGCCGAGTTGCTCGAGTTGATGCTGCATGGCGGCCAGTGTCTCAGGCTCCGGAGACTCGAACGCCAGGACGCCGCGGACTGTGCCGATCATCAAGGTGCGAATGGCGATGCCCAGCAACTGGTGGGAGAGGACCTTCGTGCCTCCGAAATGGCCGGCAAATCGATAGAGCGTCGCGATATCGGAGACCAGCAAGTCGCTCTCGCCGTCGAAAGCCCGCAGCTTGATGCGGGTGTCCAGCACGAAGGCCAGATCCCTGGCCCCGGCGGATTGCGGCATGCCGGCGAACATCGCGCTGGCGCCTGCGTACCGCGACCAGTAGTACCGCTTCTGCGTGCCCTGGGCCATGGACTCGAGCGCCGACTCGTTGTCGCCGACCCACTTGCGAAACCCGGCAAAGGCGTCCTCCGGCCAATCGACGGTGAAACCCCTGCGGTAGGCTCCCAACCACTCGGGCATCTTGACCACGGATCGAAAGGCCCGTTCGTAGCAGTCGTTGGCGTCGGCGTTCGGATCGTAGTCGGACGGCCGGGCCGCCTCCGTCATGCGGGCCACGCAATCGGCCGTGATCTTCACTCTCGAACAGTCCAGCCAGTGAGGTCCGTTGCCGATGCAATACAGGCCGTTGAGGATCACGCTGCTGAGGATGATCGGGACCAGGGTCTTGCGTCGCCATCGCCAGGTCCCCGCGACCAGGCCAAGAGCCAGCGCCGGGCCGAACCTGCCAAAGGGGGGCAGGTGAGCCGACGCGAAAAGAACCGCCTGGCCGACCAGGGCCGGCACGGGACCCGCGACTCGTTCGAGCGCACGCTGGACGAATCCCCGCCAGAACACTTCCTCCATGATTGGGGTCAGAATTGCGACGCGGGCCGCGAGAGCCAGAAAGAAAGTGAGACTGCGGCCTTCGGGCGTGAACATGGTGTTCAGCGGCTGTTCGAGATTCAACCTGGCCATCAGCAAGGTCGAAAGCCACGCTGTCGGC
>JBDKUU010000691.1:0-3073 GCA_039679525.1 Phycisphaerales bacterium
ACGTCCGCGTCCGCATGCGGCGTTCCTGTCCATGATCGTGGGCACGACTGTCGGAGCAGCGGTGGGCATCGTGTTCCTCGTGTACCAGCAGGGGCAGGGGCGTGTGTCCAAGGTGGACACGCCCGCGATCGTCCCGGCGCTGGTCTGCTCGCTTCTGGCTTACCTGCTCGGATATCTGATCGGAGGGCGGGATCGATGAGCCTTGTCCTTCTGCCCCTGGTCATTCTTGCGATGCTGGCGGTCATCCTCAGCGGCGTGTGGGTCACGATCGCTCTTGTCAAAGCGGTCTGGCGCGTGGAACGGCCCCGGTCCTCGCGGTCGGCCGAAGCGGTCAAGACGGCCGATGAGAACACGCCGTGACTTCACATTTGGCTTGGCGAGGCCGGTCGAACCCCACTATAATTCCTCCCGTGTGATCCGAATGTCAGTCGATTCAGGGAGGTCCTTATGTCGTCGTTCCGCGTCACTCCATTCGTGCGGCGTCTGCCGCTCCTCGCGATCATTGTGGTTCTGGCCGGTGTGACAGCCGCCGCAAGCGGGGCGTGCTCCGTGACGGTCGCCGACCCGCGGTGCGAATACCTGGTCGATCCGCTGGGCATCGACGTGCGCCAGCCGCGGCTCAGTTGGAGACTGGAGGCGGTGGACGCAGCCGCACGCGGGCAGAAACAGACGGCTTATCAGATTCAGGTGGCCAGTACGCGTGCGCTGCTGGAGCAGGGCAAACCCGACCTGTGGGATTCCGGCATGGTCGCGTCCGACAAGTCCGCCCACGTCGTTTATGCCGGCAAGCCGCTGACTTCCGGGGCCCAGTGCTTCTGGATGGTGAAGGTCAAGGACGAGAACGGTGTCGAGTCCGCGTGGTGTACGCTCTCACGCTGGACGATGGGGCTCCTGGAGCCGGCCGACTGGTCAGCCAAGTGGATTGGCAGCGACCAAGTCTTCAAACGGCAGGGCAGTTCGACGAACACCGTGCCCGACCCGTGGCTGAGAAAGACCTTCGAGCTCAAGGAAAAGCCCGCGAAGGCCGTCATCTACGTGGCGTCGGTGGGCTATCATGAGCTGTATGTCAACGGGGAGAAGATCGGCGACGGCGTCCTGGCCCCGGCCGTGACGAACCATCGCAAGCGGGCGCGATACATCGCGTACGAAATCGGCGATCAGCTCAAAGAAGGCAAGAACGTCATCGGCCTGTGGCTGGGCGTTTCCTGGTCGATTTTCCCGCCATACAAGACCGACGACAGGCCGCAGACGCCGATCGTGCTGGCTCAGGCGAATATCCAGTTGCCCGGCGGCCAGTCCGTGACGGTCGCGACCGACGACACGTGGCGAACCAGCCCCAGTCCCAATATGCTGCTGGGCGTCTGGGACTTCACGCATTTCGGCGGCGAGCGATACGACGCGACGAAGGAAGTCCCCGGCTGGTGCGAGGCGAGGTTCGACGACACCGGCTGGAAGCCCGCGACGGTCTACTCGCCCAAGTTGGCGGTCTCGGCCCAGATGGTCGAGCAGAATCGGCAGATCCAGGACGTCAAACCGGTGGCGGTCGAAGAGACCAAGCCCGGCGTGTACCGCGTCGATCTGGGCGTCAACGTCACCGGCTGGCTCCAGGCCGACGTTCGCGGCAAGTCCGGCGACGAGATTCAGTTCAAGTTCTCCGAGCGGCCCAACTCGGACATGACGAACCGCCTCTACAGCAAGTACGTCATCGGGCCTGAGGGCAAGGGCACGTTCCGGAACCGCTTCAACTACTTCACCGGCCGGTGGGTGACGATCGAAGGGCTCAAGTACAAGCCGGACCTCGGCGACATCCGCTGCCAGCTCGTTCGGACGGCTTACGCCCGGGCCGCGGACTTCGAGTGTTCGAACGAGTTGCTCAACCGAATCCGCAAAGCGACGCTGTGGACTTTCGAGGACCTCAGCCTCGGCGGCTACGTCGTCGACTGCGCCCATCGCGAGCGCATGGGCTACGGCGGCGACGCCCACGCGACGACCGAGTGCGGCCTGAACAACTTCAGCCTGGGCGCCTTCTACACGAAGTGGAGCCAGGACTGGCGCGACGTGCAGGGCGGCAGCTCCGCCTGGGGCGTCGGCGACATGGCCGCGGTCAAGGACACTGTCGAAGCGGGTAATCTGCCGTACACGGCCCCGACCTACTGGGGCGGCGGCGGGCCCGGCTGGAGCGGCTACTGCGTCACGCTGCCCTGGGAGATGTACGAACGCTACGGCGACACCCGCATCCTCGAAGAGAACTTCCCCACGATCCAGCGATGGCTGGCCTTCCTCGAAACCAAGACCAAGGACAACATGCTCCAGCGGTGGGGCGGCGAGTGGGACTTCCTCGGCGACTGGCTCTGGCCCGGCGCCCAGGGCGTCAACGGCGACACGCCCGAGACGCTGTTCTACAACAATTGCTACTGGATCTTCAACCTGCAGACCGCCGCGACCATCGCCGACGTCCTGGGCAAAATGGATGACGCGAAGAAGTATCGCGCCCGCGCCGACGAGGCCCGCAGGGCCGTGCACGCGAAGTTCTACATCCCCGCCGAGGGCAGCTACGTCAACGGCTTCCAGGCCTACCTGGCGATCGCCTTGCTCGTGGACCTGCCGCCCAAGGACGTGCGGCCTGCGGTCGAGAAGCGGCTCGTCGAAGAGATCCTCATCCGTCGCAAGGGCCACATCCACGCCGGCATCACCGGCGGGGCCTTCCTCTTCAAGACCCTCCTGGCCCTCGATCGCCAGGACCTGATCTACACGATGGCCAACAAGACCACCTATCCCGGCTGGGGCGACATGCTCCGCACCGGCGCCACGACGATCTACGAGGCCTGGGACATGGACAACTCCCTGTGCCACAGCTCGTACCTCTACATCGGGACGTGGTTCATCGAGGGCCTGGCCGGCATCAAGAGCGACCTGCGGTCCCCGGGCTTCCAGCGATTCGTGCTCAAGCCGGGCATCGTGGACGACCCGTCGCTGACGTGGGTGAAGGCCAATCACGAGAGCCTCTACGGCCGGATCGTGAGCAATTGGAAGATCGACGACGCCGGCGTCCTTACGTGGAATGTCACGGTCC
>JBDKUU010000692.1:0-8261 GCA_039679525.1 Phycisphaerales bacterium
CTGACCGGATCAGCTCGTAGACGGTGCGGGATTTGTCGTCCGGCCGGATGCGTTTGAGCCCGTCCCAGATCACCGGATGGTACGCCAGAATCAGGTCCGTCTTGAGCGTCTTGGCTTCCTCGACGACGGCCTGCGTGGTGTCGATCGTCAGGAGGATATTCCTGATCGGCCGCTCCGGATCGCCGATGAGCAGCCCGACGTTGTCCCACGACTGGGCCAGGCCCAATGGGGCGATCTTCTCGACCACGCCTGCGATGTCCTTAACCTTCATTTCTTCGCTCCTGTTGCGGATTCATAGGGTGGGGCTTGTCCCACCAGAACCATCCGGTGCAAGAAGATCGGTGGGGCCAGCCCCACCCTACATGCTGCATTCCTGTTCGAGAGTCTGCACGAATGCCTCGCGAAGCTTCTGCGTCACGGGGCCGACCTCGCCTGCCCCGACCGTGTGCCGTTCGATGCTGATGACCGGCAGGACCTCGACCGTGGCGCTCGTCAGGAACACCTCCTCGGCTTCGAGCAGGTCGGAGACCGTGAGGTCCTTCTCGATCAGCTCCACGTTCTGTTCTGCCGCCAGTTCCCGAATCACCTTCCCGGCCGGGTCCACCAACGCGGGCGATTCCACGCGGGGCACGTGAATCACCGAGTTCTTCACGAGAAACACGTCCGTGAGGCATCCGTCGGCGAGACGCCCGTCCTGCGTGAACCACAGCGCCTCGGCCGCCCGTCTCTGGTGAGCCAGGTTGAGCGCCAGCAGGCGGGGGAAGAAGCTCGTCGTCTGATGGCCGTAGGTCGGGTCCGTCGTGTTCGCCCGGAAGGGGCACAGGATGACCATCACGCCGGATTTGTAGTATTGCGGCGGATAGGGCTGGAACGCCGTCGCCGTGATCAGCAGGGTGGGGCGACGCTCCTCCTCGGACTCCGCCAAGGGGCCGTTCGTCAGCGTCAGTCGCAGACGCGCGTCGGTGAGTTCGTTTGCCTGCAAAACTTTGCGGGCCGCGTCCTGGATGGAAGGCTTGTCATAGGAGTGCGGAATCGACAGCGACTGAGCGCTGAAGAACAATCGATCCAGGTGATCGTTCAGACGAAACACGGTCCCGTTGCGGCTGCGCATCGTCTCGAACAGTCCGGCCCCGTACAGCAGGCCGCTGTCGGTGGTCGAAACGCAGGCCTTCCCGGCCTCGATCAACTCGCCGTTCAGGAAGATCTTGTCGGACATGATTTCTCCCTGTCGATGGTGAAAAGCCACCATCGCATCTTGCTCTGTGCTTTCGATCGGGCCTGCCGCTCGAAGTAGAGCGTCATCTCGGGGCCCTGTTCGGTGGCGATCTTGAACCAGTGCTTGCGGAGGTACATCTCGCCGCTGCCGTTCCTGCACGGCCCATCTTCTTTCCAGACTTGGAGGACCGCCGCCACCGAGTACTCCATGTCTCTCCAGACGAACCGCTGCGGAAGGCCCGGCTCCCCCCGGAGCATCGAACTCGTGTCGAATGTTCCCTCAACCGGCTTGATGGATTCGCCTACGAATTCCTCAGCCATGGGCGCCAAGCTCCTCGACGATCGCTACGCCGGAGGATGTGCCGATCCGGTCGGCCCCGGCGGTCAGCATGGCGAGCGCCTGTTGGGCGGTCTTGATCCCGCCGGAGGCCTTGACCTTGCAGCGGGGGGCCGCCTGCTTCATCAACGCGACGTCTTCGATGGTGGCTCCGCCGGTCGGGTGAAAGCCCGTGCTGGTCTTGACGAAATCGACGCCCGCCTGATCGGCGATCTGGCATGCGAAGACCTTCTGCTCGGTTGTCAGGGCGGCCGACTCGATGATCACCTTGAGCAGCACCGCCGGCCGCATCGTGCGGCACGCCTTGAGGACGGACATCAGTTGATTCAACAGGTATCTTGAATCTTGTTCGACGATGGCCGCCAGGTCGGCGACCATGTCGATCTCGTCCGCCCCGGCGTAAATGGCGTCCTGGGCCTGGGCCACCTTGATCTTCGTCGTATCGGCGCCGAGCGGAAAACTGATGACCGAACAGACGGCAACCGCGGTCTCCTGGAGCCGGTCGGCAGCCGCGGACACCCATCGCGGATTGACGCAGACGGAGTGAAATCCATAAGCCGCAGCATCGTCGCACAGCCGCAGGATGTCCGCCCGAGCGGCCTCAGCCTTCAGGAGCGTGTGGTCGATGCGTTTGGCTATGTCGTTGCCCGTCATGCCTTCTCTATTCTCGGGCATACAGGACTTCCCCTTCATGGACAGCCGGGTATTCGATCGTGCCTACCGTGTCCTTTCTCCATTGAAACTCCTCAGATCTGCTGACGATGACATCTTTGGGCACGCGGATATCCTGCAGTGCAATCCTGATCTCGAGTTGCTTGGCTCTCTTGGACCCCTCTACGGGCATCACGATAAGCAGGTCCACGTCGCTGTCCGGACCAGCTTCGCCACGGGCATGCGAGCCAAAGAGAATGACCTTGTCCGGAGCGAACCTACGTACGATTCGCCGAACCATCCGTTGAATCTGTCGTTCTACTGGCTTCTGCACGTCAATCCTATCGAGTATCTGCGCCGTGCTTCGGCTGAAGACTATGTCTTAGTCGAGGACTAGTCCTCAGGATACAGGGGAGATCGAGCATTGACAAGGTGGAGAGAGTATAATGCCCTTAAGTCAGACTGAATTGGCGACTAGCGAGCGGAAGTCAAGACGCGTACCTTGTCTGAAGGTATTTCACTGCGTCCTCGACGGTGGTGAAGACCTTGTTGGCGGTTTGGGTGACGAAGACGGAGGGGCTCTGCTGAGCCGTCCAGATCACGTAGACTTCCTTGGCGGCCTCGTGGGCGTGTTGGAGTTCCCGTTCGACGCCGCTGGAGATGGCGGCCCGGCCGTCGGGCATGGCGGGGACGAAACTGACGATCATGTCCGCCTGGTCGATCAGCAGGAAATCGCGGGCGTAGATCTGGTTGTTGATGTCTCGCTCGATCTGCAGGACCTCATCGACATCCAGGACCGCCTGTTCGCGTCCGGCGGTGAATTCGGTTTTCTTGAGGCCCTGTGCGCGGGCCTGCCGGGCGATTGTGGGCAGGTGGGATTCTTCCAGGTCGCCGGGGTCGAAGCAGATGAACATCTCTTTCATCCGCGTGCGGAACTCGCCGATCTCCTGCATGACGCTCGGCAGCTTGGCCACCGCCGTCATCGGGAAGCTCAGATAGGCTCTCTAGTTGTGCCTCTCGAAGGCCAGGCGATAGAAAGTGTCCACGGTCGGTTCGTCGCTGCCCAGGTACATGCAATAGAAGGGCACCTTGTCGTTGATGCCCTTGCAGAGCATCTCGGTGCTGATGATCTCCTCCTCCCGCCAGACGATCAGGTCTTTGAGGCTATGCTCGACCATGTGATCGTCCACGAGTCGCCGGTGCATGGCGACGACGCCATCGACCAGGCAGATGTACATGTCCGCATTGAGCTGCCGCATCTGATCGAAATCGACCGCCGGGAACAGCCCGTGCCGCCAGCGGAACGTGGCGTGCGTGTTGACGATCAGATTGGGGGCCTGGCGGGCCCGAACGATGATGTCCTTGAACACGCTGCGGCGAAGCGAGGCGAGTCGTTTGAGGGAGATGTCCAGGATCTTGCCCGCCGGCACGTCCGGGGCCTCCGCGTACATCATATCGCCGACGCTGCGGAGTTCGACCGGGTTGCCGTTCCGCTGGGCGAATTGGCAGACCGCCTCAAGATAACTCTTCTTGTTGAGGCCCACCATTCCTGTGACGACGATAATCATAGACTACGCCAAACTTGAGACACGAACCGAAGAGAAGCACGAATATCGAAACTCGAAATCCGAAACAAATTCGAATGACCGAACGGAAGAAATCTCGAAACGGAGCGTTCGATGAGCGGCAGCGTTTCGGTCATTTGAGTTCTGGTCATTTGGGTTTGTTTCGGATTTCGAGTTTCGGATTTCGAATTTTCTTCTAGTACTGCTATTTGCTCGCCGCGGCGTCCGTCTTCGGCGACAGGTGCAGGTTCTTCAGCCGCTGCTGCCTGTCGTACTCCTGCAGGCCCGCGATCAACTCGCCCATGTTCCCGGTGATGATCTTGTCGAGGTTGTACAGCGACAGGCCGATGCGATGGTCGGTGACGCGGTTCTGCGGGAAGTTGTACGTCCGGATCTTCTCGGACCGGTCGCCGGAGCCGATCATATTTCGGCGTTGCGAGTCCCGCTCGGCCCTGCGTTTGCTCTCGTAGAGCTCATAGACGCGGCTGCGGAGGATTCGCCAAGCCTTGGCCCGGTTCTTATGCTGGCTGGACTCCTCCTGCATGTTGACGGTGATGCCCGTCGGGATGTGTTCCAGCCGGATGGCGCTGCTGACCTTGTTGACATTCTGCCCGCCGGGCCCGCTGGACCGGCTGACGTGCTCGATCACGTCGCTCGGAGGGATGGGGACGTCCACTTCCTGCGGCTCCGGCAGCACGGCCACCGTGGCGGCCGAGGTGTGGATGCGGCCCTGGGCCTCCGTCTCGGGCACCCGCTGGACGCGGTGCCCGCCGCCCTCATAGCCCAGTTCGGCCCACACGCCGTCTCCCTTGATGTTGAGGATGATCTCGCGAAAGCCGCCCATGTCCGAGGGGCTGAAGTCGAGCTGTTCCACACGCCACCGCCGGTTCGCCGCGTACCGGGTGTACATGTCGTGGAGGTCTCTGGCGAAGAGAGCCGCCTCCTCGCCGCCGGTGCCGGCCCGAATCTCCATGATGACCGAGTCGATGTGCATGTCGTCGGCCATGATCAGGGTGTTCAGGAGTTCCTCCGACAACCGGTCCTTGCGGCCAGTGAGCTGCTCGACCTCATCTTCGGCCATCGTGCGCAAGTCGGCGTCCGCGGCCGGGTCCTCGACAATGTGCTGTGCGTCCGCGAGGTCGGCCACAGTCTTTTTGTACTCACGGTATTTCAAGACGGTCGGCCGATTCTTGCCCCGCTCCTTGGAGAGCGCAACAAGCTTGGCCGGCTCCCTGGCGACCGCCGGATCGGAGATCTGCTGCTCGACCTGCTCGTATCGTGTCTCGATTTCGTCGAGCAAAGCCAACAGGTGGTCTTGTTCTTTGTTCATCAGCACTCAAGGGCAGAAGCGCAATACAATAACGGCTCGCTCCTCGCGAGAGCGAAGCATTCCCGGCATAAGAAAAGCCCCTGCCCCACGATCCCGGGAGCAGGAGCTCGTCAAGTCTAAGCCGGAACAGCTATTGCTGTCCTTCTTTGCCCTTCTTCATGTACGACGTGCCGTACTTCTTCTGGAACCGCTCGATGCGGCCGGCCGTGTCCATGAATCGCTGCTTGCCCGTATAGAACGGGTGGCACATGGAACAGGTTTCCGCGTGGATTTCGTCGGCCGTGCTGCGGGTCTCGAACGTGTAGCCGCAACCGCAACGGACCACGACTTTCTCGTACTTCGGGTGTATTTTGTCCTTCATATTTATAGCTCCGAAAGATTCTCGAAACCAACAATTCTACCGTCCGGGTCCGGACTTTCAAGGGAAATTTTGAGATTCCCGGTCTTTCGCCCCGGCGGGAGGGAACTTCTTGCTTGAAACAAGGTCCTAAGATAGAATACGTCCGACACAGAGATTCCTCAGCCAGATTCTGATTTGGGAGTTCGTAAATGATGGTTATCAGCAGAATTTCCCGGGTCTTGGCCCGGCGAGGAGGGGGGAATTCGCGGTTCTCGTTCGTATTTGCGGCATTTTGTCTGCCTGCGGTCATGTTGATGGGGTGCCGGCAGGAGGCATCCAAAGCAGATGCCGCGACGGTCCAAGCCGAGAGTTCGGCGGTTCAAGCCCCGGCCGCCGAGCCTGCAAAGCCCATTTCTGCCGTCGAGCAGGCCAAGCCAAGCGAGCCGGCGAAGGTCGAAGCGACCGTAGACGGGCCGAGAATCACCGTCGAAAACCCCGTCGTCGACCTGGGAGAAGTCGGCGCCGATTCGAAACGTACGGGCGAATTCCGTTTCACGAACACCGGCAACGCCCCTCTGAAGATCCTGGACGTCCATAGCTGCTGCGGCGTCGTGACCCGGGGCGTGACGGCCGGCCAGGTGTACGGCCCGGGCAAGGGCGGCAAGCTGGAGTTCGACTATCTCGCCGGCTCGATGCCGGTTTCCAAGGTAACGCGGGAACTCCGCCTGCAGACCAACGATCCGAACCAGGGGCTTACGTCGCTCGTGATCAAGGCCTCGGTCGTGCGCCGGGTGGCGGTCGATCCCCAGAGGCTGACGCTCTTCCTGAAGAGGGAGAACGCCGACTGCCGGGATATCACGATCCGCAGCCTCGACGGCAAGGCGTTCTCCATCGCCAACATCCGCTCGACGGCCAATACGATCTCGGTCCCCTTCGATCCCAACGTCAAAGCGACCCAGTTCGTGCTCAAGCCCCAGGTCGACATGGAGAAGCTGCCGCACAACCTCCGGGGCACGATCAGCATCGACATTACGCACCCGGAGTGCACCAATGTGCGGGTCCTGTTCGACGTGATTCCCGAGTTCACGGTCAACCCGCCTCATCTGATGGTCTTCAATATGCGGCCCGACCAGTCCGTTCAGCGGGAAATCTGGATCATGAGCAACTACAAGGACGACTTCGAAATCGAGTCCGTCTCGTCCCAGTACGGCCGCATCACGCTGCTGGACAAGAAGAAGCTCGGGAATCGCTATCAGCTTCAAATTGAGATCAAGGTCCCTCCCAAAGAGGGCGATAATACCATCGCGGCCGACGTTCTGAACGTGAAGATCAAGGACGGCGAGACCGTATCCATTCCGTTCCGCGGGTTCTATGTGGGGGGATAATGGGATGTTGACCCAACGGAGACTGAGTATGAGAGATTTGTCGCGATGTTGCAGAGTGGTTCTGCCGCTGCTTCTGGCAGGGGTTTTGACGGGTTGCCAGGGCAATGGCTCGACCGCCAAAGTCGTGCCCGAGAAGCCGGCCGCAACCGCTGAACCGGCCGCGACCGATGCGTCGGTCAAGCCGGTCGAGGTCGAAGTCGCCGTGCTGACCCCCAAGATCGCCATCGAGAAGCCCGTTTTGGACCTGGGGGAGATCGGCACGGACACCAAGAACAAAGGAAAATTCGAGTTCGTCAATACGGGCAAGGCTCCCCTGAAGATCCTGCAGGTCTTCAGTTGCTGCGGCGTCACGACGAAGGGCGTGGAGAAGGGGCAGGAATACGCCCCCGGCGACGGCGGCGCCCTGGAGTTCGAATTCATCACCGGGTCGACCACGCTGCCCGGCGCGACGCGGGAACTCCGCTTGCAGACGAACGATCCCGACAAGCCCATTGTCTCGCTCACGATCAAGGCGGTGATCGTGCGCCGCGTGGAGTCCGGCCCCAAGAAGCTCAGGCTGTTCCTCAGGAGAGAGAACGCCGGCTGTGAGAACGTCACGCTTCGCAGCCTGGACGGCAAGCCATTCTCCATCGTGAGTTTCCGATCGACGGCCAACGCGCTGTCGGCCGAGTTCGATCCGAATACCCAGGCGACCGAGTTCTCGATCAAACTCCATGCGGACATGGAAAAGCTCGCTCGCAACGTCCGCGGCGTGATCAGCATCGACCTGACCCATCCGGAGTGCGGCAACATCCGCGTGCCGTTCGACGTCCTGCCCGAGTTCACGATCAACCCGGCCTATATCGTGGTCTGGGACCTGAAATCCGGACAGACCCTCGAGCGGGACATCCAGGTTCGCGGCAATTATCAGAACGACTTCGAGATCGAGTCCGTGTCGTCCCAGAAGGGGATGGTCACGCTTCTGGACAAGAAGAAGGTGGACGACCATTACGAACTGCGGATTCAAATCAAGACTCCCGAACGGACGGACAACGCCGCCATGACGACCGACGTGGTCGAGGTGAAGATCAAGGGCGGCGAGACCGTGTCGATCCCGTTCCGAGGGGTCTATGTAGAGGGTTGATCCACGGTGTCATACGCTCGTCAGATCGCCGCCTGCGGACGCCAACCCGCCCGCCGGCGAGCGTATATAACTCTTTTGCCGGCAATCGTTTGCCTTCTTCTCGGAGGGCTGTCCTGCCCCTCGGAGACAGTCTCTCCTCAGTCGCCGGCGAAGGAAAGCGAAGGGGCCCCTCTGGTTCTGTTCCTCACGGGGAACGAGCTGGGGTCGCTGCGGCCCTGCGGCTGTTCCGGCGGCCAGCTCGGGGGCTTGGAGAAGCGGGCCGCGATCTTTGACCGAGTGCCCGCGTCCCGCCGGCTGATCGTGGAAACCGGGAAC
>JBDKUU010000693.1:0-2492 GCA_039679525.1 Phycisphaerales bacterium
GCCGAACGCCGCCGAGATCGTGCTGTGAACCCCGGCGATGGGCAATTGCAGAACGCCCACCTTGTCCCAATCGACGTCCACGCGATACTGCGGCACGTCTTCCAAACCGTTGGGCCGGACTTTGGCCAACGCCGCGTTCTGCGCCGCCATGCCCAGGAGCTGGTTGCGGGCCGCCATCAGCTCGGTGTGACCGATGCCTCCGCGGTCGAGCAACTGGAAGTCAAAGCCCTTGGCCTGGCCCAGCTCGACGACTGCCGGCGGCGCGAACGCGAACACCATGGCGTTGCGAATCTGCGAGAACCTCCCCATCGCCCGCCCGGCGACAGCGTCCACCTTCAGGTCCGTCCGGTGCCGGAGCTTCCAGTCTCGCAGCTTGACGAAGGCAAGACCCGCGTTCTGTCCGCGGCCGGAGAAATTGACGCCGGAGACGGTCATGCAGGACTCCACCGCCTCTTTTTCGGTTTCCAGGAAGTGAGTCCTCACCTGGTTCATGATGGCGTCGGTCTGTTCCAGGGTGGAGTTCGGAGGAAGCAGGGCCTGGACCATCATGATTCCCTGGTCTTCATCGGGCAGGTAGGCCGTGGGCATCCGAACGAAGAAATAGCCCATCGCCCCCACAATCACCAGGAAGACCAGAACGTAGCGGATCTTGTGGGCGAGCGAGCGGCCCACGACCTTGACGTACTGTTCCCGAATCCAGAAAAAGACCCTGTCGAACCAGCGGAAGAAGGGACGCAGCAGCCAGAAGCCGCCCTCGGCCGGTTCGTGTCCCTTGGCTACGGCCTTCAGGAGCGACGCGCACAACACCGGCGTCAGGATCAAGGCCACCAGCACCGACAGAAGCATCGAGGCGATGATCGTCACCGAGAACTGCCGGTAGATGACGCCTGTGGAGCCGGTGAAGAACGCCATCGGGCCGAACACCGCCGAGAGCACCAGGCCGATGCCGAACAGGGCGCTGGTGATCTGGCCCATGGTCTTGGCCGTCGCCTCGCGAGGCGAGAGCCCCTCTTCGCTCATGATTCGCTCGACGTTCTCGACCACGACGATCGCGTCGTCGACCAGCAGGCCGATCGCCAGCACCATGGCGAACATCGTCAGCATGTTGATGGAGAACCCGAAGAGCCCGAGCACCGCGAAGGTCCCCAGGATCACGACGGGCACCGCGATCGTCGGAATCAGGGTCGCCCGCATGTTCCCCATGAACACGTACATGACCAGGAACACCAGCGCGATGGCCTCGAAGAGGGTCTTGACCACCTCTTCAATGGCGACCTTGACGAACGGCGTCGTGTCGTAGGGGTACACGACCTTCATGCCGGCGGGGAAGAACTCGCTCATCTCGACCATCTTGGCCCGGATGGCGTCGGCCGTATCGAGGGCGTTGGCCCCGGCCGCCTGCCGGATGGCCAGCATGGCGGAGGGCTTGTCGTTGTAGTAGCCCTGGATGTCGTAGGACTCGGTGCCGAGTTCCGTCCGACCCACGTCGCGGAGTCGCACGATGGAGCCGTCCGCCATCGTTCGCAGTGGGATGGCGGCGAACTCTTCAGGCGTCTTGAGCAGGCTCTGGACGATGATCGCGGAGTTCAGACGCTGGCCCGGCACGGCCGGCGCGGCGCCGAACTGGCCCGCGGACACTTCCACGTTGTAGGTGTCCAGCGCCCCGATGACATCCCCCATCGTCATCTGGTACTAGGTCAGCTTGTCGGGGTTGAGCCAGATCCGCATGGCGTACTGGCTGCCGAAAACCTCGACCTCGCCGACGCCCCGCACGCGGGACAGCACCTTCTCGAGGTTGGACTGGGCGTAGTCGCGCAGGTCGTCGCCGTTGAGGCTGCCGTCCTCCGAGATCAGGCCCACCATCAGCAGGTAGTTTCGAGTGGACTTCGACACCTTGATGCCGGCCCGCTGCACCACTTCCGGCAGACTGGCCATCGCCAACTGGAGTTTGTTCTGCACCTGGGCCCACGCCAGATCCGGATCGGTCCCGGGGGCGAAGGTCAGCTCGACGCGGCAGGAACCCGACGAATCGCTGCTGGCCGACAGGTACAGCATCTTGTCGAAGCCGGTCATCTTCTGCTCGATGATCTGCGTGACGCTGTTCTCCACCGTCTCGGCCGACGCGCCGGGATAGAACGCGCTGATCGCGATCGACGGCGGAGCGATGGGCGGATACTGCGAAATGGGCAGTCCATAGATCGCCAGGCAGCCCGCGACCATCATGATGATGGCGATGACCCAGGCGAAGACCGGACGCTCCAGGAAGAATTTGGACAACATGAAAATACCTCCGTCACTTCGACGCGCCGGCCGCGGGTTGGGTCTCTTCGACAGGCTTGGATTCCGGCGACGCCGCAGGTTTGGGCCCTTCCGCGGGCTTGGACTCCGCGGAGGCCACCTTCACGGCAGCGCCCGGCCGGACCTTCTGCATTCCTTCCGTGATCACGCGGTCCCCCACAGACAGACCCGAGGAGACGAGCCACTTGTCGCCG
>JBDKUU010000694.1:0-4440 GCA_039679525.1 Phycisphaerales bacterium
TCCTTGGCCATCGGTTTTCTCGGGCTCCTTCCGAACCCCCGGCGGGCCGGAGGTATTTTAACTGACCTGCGGCCGCTTTACAGCCGATAATTCTCCTGAAGAACCGATTTGTCCGCGGGTTGCGGAAAGGCGTTTCTTCCGGTAGGATAATGACTTATGGAATGTCGTAGGGCGTGCCGTGCACACCGATTCCGGTCCACGATGACGGCGATTGGTGTGCACGGCACACTCTGCATTGCGTTCATCGAGTCTTTTAAGCGACGATATGACAAAAACAGCGAACGATAAGAAGCAGCCGCAGATCTCGGTGGTGACGCCCTTGCTGGACGAGCAGGACAATCTGCCGGCGCTGTACGAGCAAATCACCCGCGCGTTGACGGGTCGATACGATTACGAGCTGATCTTCATCGACGACGGCAGCACCGACCGCAGCTTCGAGATCCTGAAGGGTCTTCAGGCCTCGGACCCGCGGGTCCGGGTTATTCGGTTCCGTCGGAACTTCGGCCAGACCGCCGCGCTCAGCGCCGGATTCAAGCACGCGCGGGGCGAGATCGTCGTGGCGCTGGACGCCGACTTGCAGAACGACCCGGCCGACATCCCCATGCTCGTGGCGAAGCTCGACGAGGGCTATGACGTGGTCAGCGGCTGGCGGAAGAAACGTCAGGACGCTGCCCTGAAACGCCGGCTGCCCTCGCGGCTGGCCAACGGCCTGATCTCCTACATCACGGGCGTCCACCTGCACGATTACGGCTGCACGCTCAAGGCCTACCGCCGGGAGATCCTGGCCGAGATGCGGCTCTATGGCGAGATGCACCGGTTCATCCCGGCCATGGCCAGTTGGAGCGGGGCGAGGATCGCGGAGTGCGTGGTCAACCACCGGCCCCGAACCGCGGGCAAGGCCAAGTACGGCTTGGCTCGCACCCTCAAGGTGATCCTGGACCTGATGACAGTCAAGTTCCTGGGCTCGTTCTCGACCAAGCCCATTTACGCGTTCGGCGGCCTGGGCCTGTTCACCGCTCTGTTGGCGATCCTGGCCGCGTGGATCGTCGTCTATCAGAAGATCGAACACCATACGGACATGAGCGGCAACCCGCTGCTGTTGCTCTCGGCGGTGCTGGTGATCACGACGGTCCAGTTCATTCTGATGGGCCTGATCGCCGAGCTGCTCGTCCGCACGTATCATGAATCCCAGAACCGGCCGACGTATGTAATCAGGGAGGTCCTTGAGACCATTGATGATCGTTAATTGATAATTGATGATTGGAGGAGGCGCACGACCGCGAATTATCAATCATCCATCATCCATTATCAATCGGAGACCATAGATGAGCACAGCCCCGCGAAGGAAGAAACCGGCCGCCGCACCCCATACATCGAGCTCTGTCTCGCTGTTGTCGGGAGAGAAGAAACAGATTGTCGTGGCGGTCGCGCTGGTGATCTTTGCCGGCATTCCGTTCGCCCTCGGCAAATATTTCGAGCTGAAGTATCCGGATCCGTTCGACAGCGGCTCGTACGTCTACTCGGCCAAGCACGTCCTGTCGGGGGCCCGCGTCGGCTATGAGGAGAAGCCCAGCGCCCAAGCCGGCACTCTGCTGGTGAACATGCTCGGCGTGACGCTCACCGGGTACAACGAAACCGGCGCCAAGATCCTCCAGGGGCTCTTCCAGGCGGCTGCGCTGGTCTTCATGTTCGTCACGATTCGCAGGCTCTATGGGAGCCTCGCCGCGGTGATCGCCGTGACGATCGCGTCCGTTTATCTCTCCGCGCCGGTGATCGCCAAGTTCGGCAACGTCAAAGAGCAGTTCATGATCGCCCTGATGGTCATGGGCACTTGCAGCTTCGCCTGGTATCGGCTCACCGGCAAATGGTGGTGGCTCATCGCGACCGGCATGTTGCTCATCGGCGGGCCCTTGTTCAAACAGACGGGCGTCTCCGCCATCGCGGCGGTCGGGCTCTTCGTGCTGGCCCAGCCTCTCCTGCATCGGAGTGGATGGAAGAAGGTGGGCAAAGAGGTCGTGCTGCTCGTGGCCGGTGCGGTGATCACGTTGACGCCGATCTGCGCCTGGTACGCGAGCATGAAGACGCCGCTGTATTACTGGCCGTACTCGTTCGCCCTCGGACCGGTGTTCAAGCTCGCGGGCGCGGATCTCAAGTACGTTGCCGACACTGGCCAACCCGAATCGCAGCCGGCGCCTCAGGCCCAGGAGGTCAAGAAACAGACCGATGATAGTCTCATCCTGAGGCTTCTGCCCGGCTACGTGAGCGACAGTTGGCGGATGCTGGACTCCGCGGAGAGGAAAGAGGCGCTGGTCCGCGTTCTTCGCTATTACCGCGTGCTGATTCTACCCATCGCGCTGGCCTTGGCTGCGGTCTTCGCCAGGGTCGTCGTCTTGCTGCGTCGCCGACACAAGAAGGCGGACGCATCGGCGGCAGAAGACACCGGCGGGCTCGTCCTGCTGTTCGGGCTGTGGTGGTTCTTTGACATGGCCTTCACCTGGATCAGCCCGCACTCGTACGAGCAGTACTATCTGCCACTGAACGCATCCAGCGCGATGCTCGGCAGCTACTTCGTCGGCCTCTACGCCCACAGGCTCAGCACGGACCGGGACGGGCCTCGATGGGTTGTGCTGGGATTGATCGGCCTGATCGCCATGTTCGTCTTGTCGTGGCATATCTTCTTCGGCATCAGCAGCAGTCCGCACAGCGGAGCCGCCTACGGAAAGCCGGCCCGCGGGTATGTGCAAAAATGGGAGGAAGTCCGGAGCCGGCCCCGGTATCCGTCGGAGCTGATCCGCAAGTACCTCGCGCAATACCAGGTGCATTCGGGCGTGGACGAGTACTCCTGGCGGCTCACGGCCGAATATATTCGGGAGCATTCGCAGTCGACGGATACGATCTACGTCTGGGGCTGGGTGCCGGGCATCTACGTTCAGGCCCAGCGTTTGAGCCCGACGCCGAAGGCCTTCGAGGGCACGATGCACACGCTGCCGCCCGAGCAGCTCAGCGAGCGAGTCCAGGAGATCCTCGCGGCGTTCGAAAAGAACCCGCCCAAGTTCATCGTGGACACGAGAAAGGATCACTTCCCTTGGAATCGCCCGCCCCTGGAGTTGTGGCCGACCCTCCCCTCGGGGGACGGCAAGAGCGTGTCGTTCCTGCCCACCGCCGCGGATATGACGAAGGTCTACGATCCGCTGTGGGAACCGATTCTGCGGAAGAACTTCGGCGACGACGAAGTCCGGCGTTACGAGGCGATGGCGCCTCTGCGGAAGTACATCATGGACAACTACAAGCTGGCTGAGCCGCAGGGATACCAGCCGACGCGGACCCGGCTCGGCCTGCCGACGCTGTTCCACGAGCTGTTCGAGATGAACGTCGTCTTCGTTCGCAAGTGATATGGACGAGCAACTGAACCAGCAGCAGGAGTTCTACGACGCCGGCTGGCAGGGCGAACTGGCCCGGGGCAAGGAGCAGCGGGGCAATCTTCGGACGAACCTGGACTTCCTGGCCCAGACGAACCTGCTCAAGCCGGGCGACCGCGTCCTGGAGATCGGCTGCGGCATCGGCACGATTGTCTTTGAGCTGTCCAGGCAGGGCTATGATGTGCGGGGCACGGACATCTCGCAGGTTGCGATCGAGTACGGCCGGGGCAAGTACGCCGGCATCCGCCTGGACGTGCAGCCCGCCGAGGAGCTGGCGTACGACGATGGGGCGTTCGACGTGGTCCTCAGCTTCGATCTGTTCGAGCATATCGCCCGCATCGACCTGCACGTCGGCGAGGTCCGCCGCGTCCTGAAGCCCGGCGGGTACTACCTGTTTCAGACGCCGAACAAATGGAGCAACGCGATCTTCGAGACTCTGTCGCACAAGACGCTGAAATGGCGACGCGTGCATCCGTCGCTGCATACGCCGGGCCAGCTCCGGCGGCGGCTGGCGAAACACGGGTTCGAGACGCGGTTTGTCAAAATGAACCCGGTCAACGAGTTCACCCGGGCGAAGTTCCGCAAGCTGGGGCCGTTGGCCCGCGTCGTCGAGCGG
The DNA here is from genome assembly GCA_039679525.1 of Phycisphaerales bacterium. Lineage (GTDB taxonomy): Bacteria > Planctomycetota > Phycisphaerae > Sedimentisphaerales > Anaerobacaceae > PLanc-01. Next base: position 4,036 of record JBDKUU010000694.1, read on the forward strand.
CTGGACTTTCGCAAACTGCCGCTGAGCCTCCAGACGAACCTCTACGTGGTTGCGAAGAAATGTGAAGGGAAAGTGTGAAGTGTGAAGTTTGAAGTGTGAAGGAAGAGCCGTCGCTGCGCAGGGCGAAGCCTCTGACTTCCAACTCCAAACTTGAAACTTCAAACTTCAAGCATGAAGATTCTGATGCTCAACTACGAATTCCCGCCGATCGGCGGGGGCGGCGGCCAGGCCCATCGGGCCCTCCTGGAGCAGTACGCCGGCCGGCCCGACCTGGACGTGGACGTCCTGACCTCGGCGCCGAAGCCCGGCCTGTTCGTGGAGAAATTGGCCGCCAACGTTCTGATCTTCAAGATGGGCATTCGCAAGAGGCATCTGCACCTGTGGCGGCGGAAGGAAGTCGTCGAG
>JBDKUU010000695.1:0-7623 GCA_039679525.1 Phycisphaerales bacterium
CCTACTGCAATTATCGCACCAAGGGCGGGGACGAATCGACGACCGCCTCGGTCGGGGCCTGCAAGGTCAGCTCCTGCGAATACAATCAGAGTCTCGAATGCACCGCCCCAGGCATCACCGTAGGCCCGGCCCAGGATGAAGCCGACTGCCTGACGTTCGAGCCGGAAGAATGAAGACATTGATGAAGGATAATGGATAATGGATGATTTGCTCATCCGGCTGGCAACCAGCCGCCGGTTCTCGTCTCTTCAATCATCCATAATCCATAATCAATCATCAATTCCCAAGGATTACTTCCGGAGCAAGCTTGCCGTCGGCCTCGGGAAGCTAGGCTTGGCGTTTGCGTTTATTCTCGTCGTCCTGCTGACCGGGGTTTCCAGCCGACTGCACGGGCTCCTTCGCGGCCTGACCGCCAACTATTACCTCCAATTGACTGGTTATCTGCTGGTCTTTCTGATCGGCTATTCGCTCGTCCTCTTCGGTCTGGACTTCTACGGCGACGTGGTCCTGGAGCGTCGCTACGGCCTCTCCAATCAGACGATCGCAGGCTGGCTCGTCCGCAGCGTCAAGGCCTGGCTGCTCTCGGCCGTGCTGGCAATTCTGTCGTTCGATCTGCTCTATGCGTTGTTCCGGATGCTGCCGGACTGGTGGTGGCTGGCCGCGTCGGCCGGATGGTTCGCGATGCTCGTTCTGATGGGCAAGATCGCTCCGGCGGTCATCGTGCCCCTGTTCTACAAGCTTCAGCCGCTCCCCGACCGCGATCTGACGGGGCGGCTGCTGGCCCTGGCCCAACGGTGCGGCGTCCGCGTTCGGCAGGTCTTCGAGATCCGCCTGAGCAAAGAGACGAAGAAGGCCAACGCCGCCGTGATCGGCCTGGGCAACGAGCGACGAATCGTGATCGGCGACACGCTGATGGACCTGTGCACGCACGACGAGATCGAAGCGGTTTTCGCCCACGAGCTCGGCCACGTGGCTCTGCGACACGGCTGGAAGTTCCTCGCTGCCGCGGCGGTGTCCTCCGTCGCCGGCTTCTATATCCTCCATCTGTTCTACGCCCGCAGCGCAATGGCCCTGGGCTTTGCCGGCCAATCGGATATCGCGGCAATCCCATTGCTGATGCTCTGGCTGATGGCCGGAGGTCTGATCGCCAAACCGTTCCAGGCTGCTCTATCCCGGCGCTTTGAGAGGCAGGCGGACCTGTTCATCGTCGGCAAAGTGCCCAGTCCCGAGACTCTGGCCTCGTCCCTGAACAAGCTGGCCGGCCGGAACCTCGCGGACCCCGAGCCCAGCCGGCTGGTCGAACTGCTCTTCTACACCCACCCGCCCATCGCCAAGCGAATCGCCTATCTGCGAGGCGCGGCACGAGAAGACACGTAAGGTCGACGCACGCGTCCGCGCAGACTCCCGGACACCCAAAGCATCTGCCGAGGCTTTCGTTCGCAGTGACGCCGCAAGGCGTTGTCTTCTGCGCTTTTGTGTCGGCAAAACACCAGGAAGAGAGGATATGCCCTTGCGAGCACACTACAAACAGGTCGTCCCTGATTCCACGCATGCCAGGATTCTCTCACAGACACCCTATAGCGACATCAGGTACTCGACCAGGGCGTCGATCTCTTCGTCGCTCAGTTGCGAGGTCCGGCCGTGCTTGTCGTTGGGGTTCTTCGTCGTCACGACGTTTTTGAGAGTCACCGCGCTGCCGTCGTGGAGGTAGGGGCCCGTTCGCCAGAGTTCGACCAGGGCCGGCGTGTCGAACGCGTCGCTGCGGTCCAGGGCGGACCGGGTGCCCACGTCGTAGGTCTTGAGCGAAGTGAACAGGGGGGCCGGATGGCAGGCGGAGCAGCCGACGTCGGCGTCCTCGAAGATCGTGCGGCCCTTGCGGGCTTTGTCCGAGAGCCCGCCGTTGACCAGGTACGGGCTGGGCTCGGGCGTCATCGATCGCAGGTACGCGCGCACCGCGTTGAGGTCGCCTTCCTCAATCTCGCGGAACTGGATGAACTGGAAGCCCTTCAAGGTCGCCTCCTCCATGTTCTCGCGGATCCCCAGGGACATCAGGGGCGGCGTCCTGTGGGACCAGAGCAGCGAATGGGCGTTCTTGGGATTGCCGATGCCGTCGTTGAGCAGGTCCCAGTTCAGGCCGTCGGCCCGGCCGTCCGGATGGCACGATGCGCAGCTCAGCCAGCTCTGGAAGCTGTGCCGGCCGTCGTGGAAGACGAATTCGCCGTGCCGGATCGCGTCCGCGGCCGGCTGGGGGCCCAGGCCGATGCGTTTGAGCACCTGGCAGGTGTTCGGATCCAGGGCCAGGGCCTCGCCCGAGAAGTAGCTGGCCACCATCAACTGCCTGCCGTCGGGCGACATCGCGATCGCCCGCGGGCCTTTGGCGGCGATCGGAACCCGCGAGAGAAGTCCGGCCGCATAGAGGGCGCTGAGATGATACGAGAGCTGACTGCGTTGCGCCGGGTCCTCGCGGATCTGCCGCCAGATCTCCGCGGCGTCGGAGATTTGAGATTTCAAATCTGAGATCTCAGATTTCTCCGTCGCCCGTGCGGCCAGAAGGTCGTGGAGCTGGCCGAGTTCGATTCGGGCGATCTGGTGCGCCCCGGCTACGCTGACCCAGGCGGTCCGGCCGTCCGGCGAAAGGGCAATTCCCCAAGGATCCGCGGCGCCCTCGGTCACCGTATCCAGCAGGGGCGACGCGTATACGGTCTTCTCATTCAGATCGATGATGCTCAGAGCGTTCGTGTTGACCCACCCGCGGTCGAGCTGCGTCGTCGGCAGCATGGTGCGGCCTCGCGTGTGAACGACGTAAGCCCACCGGCCGTCCGGCGAGACTCGGACTTCGCGGACGTTCGCGGAGTTGTCCGGCAGCGGGACATCGGCGATCTTCTTGCCCTCGTCGAGGTCGATCAGGCTGACGACCGCGGTCGACGTGTGCTCGGCCGCGGAGCCCGAAGGCAACAGATTGGCGACCACCGCTATCCGCTCGTCCGGCGTGATCGCCACGGAGTGCGGGTGCTTGCCGGCGGGGATCGGCGCACGCACGGCGGCGGTCTTGAGATCGACAATGGAGATGGTGTGCAGGCCAAAGTCGCAGACGATCAGCAGGCCTTTGTTCGGCGCGACAGCTACGCCGATGGGCTTGGGCCCGACGAAGAATCGTCGCGAGACCTGTCCCGTGTCGGCATCGACCTCCGCCACGCTCCCTGCGTCGTACTCGCAGACCGCGACCTTCCCGGCCGATTCCCAGGCCAGGCCCGAAGGTCTGCCTCGAAGGGGAACGGTCCTGGCCAGATCGCTCGTGCGAGCGTCGAAAACGTACAGGCAACGAGCGGTGCGGTCCGAGACGGCCAGCAGCCGTCCATCCGGCGAGAAGGCCAGATCGAAGGGCGAGCGGTACATCCGGTCCTCTCGCGGCGGGCCCGGCGGAGGAGCGTCCATCCCGGGGTCTCGGATGGACGATCTGCCCATGCCTTGGGGGGCGGCCCGAACGGTCGAGATCAGGAAGTCTGCGCCTGTCCCCAGGATGAGCAGGAGAGACAGCGGAACGGCCAACGCTCCAGCGAAAGTCTTTTTACGCATACCAGGCCCGATCCCGGCTCTTCAACCCATCGAGTATCTTCCTGGTGATGATCGCGTCTTCGCGGACCTGGAAGTCGAACATGCCGACGCAGACGAAGTCGGCCCCGCCCTCGAAGGCGTACTTGAATCCGCTGGTGGGATGAATCGCTCCGGCGGCCAGGGTCTTGAACGCGATCCACGGCTTTTTGACCGTCTTCATGAATTGGATCGTCTCTTGCGGCGTCGGCTCCCAGAAGTTGTCCGCGTTGTTGGAGACGACGTCGGTCCCCTGGTCCGAGCGACGCGACGACCAGTAGTTCGAATGGTGCAGCGTCTTGACGTAGAAATCGGGATCGAACCCGCGGGCCTCGGAGTTGACGATCACGTCGAGCACGTGGGCCCCGAGCCCGCCCGGGACGCCCTGGGACTTGATGAACTCGACGCACTCGCCCAGCTTGTCGACGTGGTTCTCTTTGAGCCAGCGATCGCCGATGACGCCCTGGATGTAGACTGCCGAGGCGCCCCAATCGATCGAGGCCTTGATGTTTGTCGTGAGGTCGTTGGGCTCGGGATGGCCCTCGGCGATCCATTGAATCTTGCCGCCCCGTTTCCAGTGGGCTTTGAAGACGTCCATCGGTTTCTTGCGGGGATCGGCGATGATCGCGTTGACGCCGCACTCTTCGAGGATGGCGAGCGTCTCCAGCACCTTCTCCGGCGTGTTGTAGTGGTCCATCAGGTTGTGGACGTAGCCGAGGTCGCGCGAGTGGGCCCAGCCGCTGATCAGGTTGCCGCCGGAGATCAGCCGGCTGATCTTGAGGTTCTTGATCTGACCCATGGGCATGCCCGTCGCGCCGGTCTCGGCCGCCGGGGACTGTCCCGCTGAGACTCCGACTGCCGCTCCCGCCGCGGCGACCACGGACGACATCATGAAATCGCGACGATCGACCTGCTGTGTCATGTTCGCACTCCTTACAGCCGTTGGTCTGTGGTTGTCGGCCTCAGTATACGGGATACGGCTCGCCTCTTCAAGGGACAGCACCGATCTCCGTCTCTACCATCGCCTCAGGCGCGCCGAACACGCCCGCGGCGGGCGTGTGAGGGAGATTTTTCGCTTTGGCCAGCAGCATGATGCCGGCAGAGCCCGGTTCGGCGGTCAGGACGATCCCCCTGTCTTGGGGGCGTCTCGTACAGCGCGAATGATCGAGATTCGAAACAGACTCTCGCGGGGCGCCAGCGTTTTGGACATTGGTGCTTTGGGCTTTGAATTTGTTTCGGATTTCGAATTTCGTGCTTCGAATTTCGACTCCGGTCGGTCTTGTCACGGTGTTTCTGCCGACCTGTTCAGTTGCTGCTGTTGAGGCCGATCTGAACGTTGCCTGTGGATTCGTTGGCGATCCGCTCGGCCCCGTTGAAGACGTTCTCCGCGATCACGGCCCGGCGGACGTCCTTTCCCAGTTGAATCTGCGGGCGATCCTGGCGGAATTCGCAGCCGCGGATGAGCACGGTGCCGCCGTGGGCCTGGATGGCCGGGAGCGTGCCTTCCTTCCCTCCCCACTGAGTGAACGTGCAGTCGCCGAAGCCGACGGTGCCTCTGCCCGCGATCTTGGCGATCTGATTGCAGGGGCCCCAGAAGGCGCAGTTCACGAAGCGGACCGAGCCCGTGTTGGTTTCCATGACTTCGATCATCGTCGGGTCTGGGCCGTGGAAGGAGACGAACTCGCCGTTGGTGATCAACAGGCCGAAGGGTGCGCACTGCTCGACGACAAACGCGGTGTAGCAATCATCGGCCCCGATGCCGAGGAACTTGCCGTTGCACATGCCGGCCCCGCTGGCGATGAATTTGTAGCCCACCTTGTATCCGAAGCAGAACGTGTTGAGCACGTACTCCCAGTCGGAGCGGGCGAAGATGAAGGCCTCGCCATTGGCCATCTGCCATTGGAACAGGCCCGGCCGGTTGCTCCACCACGGATTGAAGTGCACGTTCTCGATCCGGCCGATGTCGTAGATCGAGTCGACGTAGATGCCCCGGCGGAGCGGCTGGCCGTGGACGTTGCGGATGAGGTGCCGCTCGTTATTGGTGGCGTCGATGCCGTTGTAGGGGTTCAGCAGCTCGATGTCCAGGACCGCGGGGTTCTTGCCTCGCATGGAGATGGCCCACGGATACGCTTTGGGCTCGGCGTCGGCGATCTGGTTCGGATAGTAGATCACGACGCCCTTGAGCGTGCTGTTGGTGTTGAGAGTGATGAAGGACGCTCCCTCTTCATTGCCCTGGCCCTCGGTGACGAGGAACGTCGTGCCGTCGTCTGTGGGCTTGGGCAGTCCGCGGTCGCGGAGGCCGTTGTGGGCCGGGACCGATTCCCACACGCCGGCCAGCGTCACGGCGTTCGGCACGTTCAGATGGCCGGCGAAGAAATAGTTGCCGCGAGGGGCCAGGACGGTCCCGCCGCCGGCTTGCGTCGCGGCGTCGAGGGCCTTCTGAAAGGCCGCGGTGTCGTCCGTCTTGCCGTCGCCGAGCGCCCCGAAGCTTCGCACGTTGTAGACGGTCACAGGTGTGGTCTGGGGCATGTCCTGCCCCGGGGCCGCGACCGCGGGGAGAAAGAGCAGCCCGAGGATGCAAAGAACTCGAACGACGGAAACCCTGTTGTGCAGATTCTGCGACATTCTCCTGACTCCTATTGTCCAATCGATGGAAATCATGCCGACTCACGCACCGACACGATGTCCGGGAGTCGGCGGCATCCGCCTGTCCAGACTGCTCCCGTGCAAGCAAGGACGCGGCGTTCGACTCTGTTATTGCCGCAAAGAGGGGAATCCACAAGCCCAAATCGCCGTCGCCGGACACATGTCCGCATTTGCGACCACCGTCGGCAGAGCCCGGCGGCCTTCCCGTTTGGAGTTCCGCGTTCACGCGGGTCAAACCGTTCGGCCGGCCCTTGGCGTCCCCAGATTTCTCGGCGAACCGAAGACACCCAGGCAAACCAACCGCGGTCCCTATCCCGCGGGGGCTGGATGCAGGTCCGAAACGGACCTGCCCGGGAAGTTTTTCGCGTTGGGCCGCCGGCATAGTATGGGAGCGAAACGCTCCCCCGAGGGCGCACGCAGCACCCCAGTTGCTGGTGGCCGTTTCGAAAGGTGCGTTTATCGCTTTGCGGGGACCGGCGGAGAGACGCAAGAGAACCATCGTTCGCCCGCGGCCGGCGTGTGGAGGGAGGTTTTGCGCTTTTGGCCGGCAACATGATGCCGGCAGAGCCGGGCTCTGGCGGTCGGGACGATCCCGCTGTTCCGGCACGGTCCCGAGATGCGTTTTTCGCTTTTCGGGCTTCCAGCAGAAGAGACTTCGCCGCCAAGAGGGTCCGTCCGTAGGTTCGGCCGAAACCGGGGCGGACATTCGCGGGCGATTCTAAAGCTGTGGATCCGCTGGATCGCGTGCAAGCCGCCTGGTGGCGGGCTTCTGCTGGAAGCCTCCAAGGCGGTAAACGCAACCCCTGCCGTGCAAGCCGACGTCCGAGGAGCGGACAGACCGAGGCGAGGAAGGAGATGTGGAGAACAGCGAGGGCGGCCCCCCGAACGTCGGACGCCTCCAATGCCTGCGTCCTCGACAGGCGAAGACGCATGGAACAACGAGGCCTGCCTCACTCTCCGCTGGTACCCCCAAAAGCGACAAACGCACGCCGCGAACGCCACCCGGCCGCGATGCTCGTGCAACTACGGTCATGCGCCCGCTGTCACCGCTGTCTCTCTTTTGGATTTGACGGGTTCGGGCGACAAGACTACAATTTCGCCCATCCAGGTTGAATCAGGCGAAGGATCCGCCGCCGAAACCGGGTCCAAGTACATTGAGATGAGGTGAAGGAGCATGAAGGCACAGTCGAACAATCCCAATTTGTCCCGTCGCGGCTTCCTGGCGACGACCGCGTCGGTGGCGGCCCTGGGCGTTCTCGGCTCGGGCTGCTCGAACGAACAGGCCAAGACCGACGTCGCGAGCACGCCTGCGAAGGCGGTCCTGGGCAAGATCCCGGTGGGCGTCCAGGTGTACTCGGTCCGGGGTCTGGCCGAGAAGGACCTGGC
>JBDKUU010000696.1:0-4542 GCA_039679525.1 Phycisphaerales bacterium
GGATCTGCATCTTCTCGGAACCGGTGAACTGTCGTCGTGTCGTCATGAACATTCCCTTTCACAGTGACGGCCAATGTACTCTCTCACTCACAATCCGGGAATGTCCAATTCCGTCAGAGGCAACACAGCCGACATTTCCTAGTTCGTACCTTCCATTATCCCTCCGTGTCCTCGGCGACTCGCAGACGAGGCCCTTTCCAGAGGTACTTTTCCCTTGAATGTCCCGGGCCAGGGACGGTATACTCATCCTTGGGTAGACCTTCGCCAAACGCCCGGCGAAGGGACTTCGGGGAGTGTGGGACGGTGGTCGGGTGACCCGTCGGTGGGTGTTCTGCGCTTTCCCCGAGATCACGGTCTGGTTCCTGCTGAGGTGTCGTTGGATGGGTGGTCTTCGAACCGAGCTACGGGACATACAGCGGGCATATTCACTGCGGAGGGGTCATCGCCATCGGTCTGTCTTCTGACAAAGCAACTCGTTGTGGTCTTCTTAGAAGGAGGATGTACCATGCGGAATATCAAGATTCTGGCGGCGGCCTTGGCGTTGGCGAGCGTGTGCTCGCTGGCGACGGCCCAGGAGTTCAGTGAGGACTTCGATTCGTACACGGCAGGGACGGCCCTGCACGGCGTGGGAGGGTGGCACGGCTGGGACAATGCCGCGGCCGCGGGCGCGACCGCGTCCAACAAGTACGCCTTCAACGGCAAGAATTCCGTGGAGATCGGCCCGGGTTCGGACTTCGTCCACGACTTCACGCCCAAGGGCGGCGTCTGGGAATTCACCGCGATGCAGTACATCCCCTCGGGTCTGACGGGAGTTCAGTACTTCATCATGATGAACCAGTACGCCACCGCCCGCGACTGGTCCGTCCAGGTGAAGTTCGACCTGGCCACGGGGGCGATCACCGCGGAGCAGCCCGCCACCCCCAATAGCGGCAAGACGATCGTGTTCGACAAGTGGGTCAAGATCCGCCTGATCATCGATCTGACCGCCAACACCGTCAATATGTACTATGACGGCGTGAAGATCTGCTCCGGCGTCTGGGACGACAGCGTGCACGGGACGCTGGAAGCGATCGACCTTTACGGCAACAACGCCGCGCCGATCTATTACGACGATCTCCAGTTGGCGCCGTACATCGAGTCGCTCCCCACCGATTCGATCCCCGCCAACGGCGCCACCGACGTCCTTCGCGAGACGCCGTTGTCCTGGACCGGCGGCACGCCCGCCAGGTACGACGTGTACTTGGGCACTTCCGCCGCGGACGTCGCAGCCGCCACGGTCGCCAATCCTCTGGGCGTGCTCGTCAGCAGCGGTCAGGAGGCTTCGAGCTTCGAGCCCGCAAGGCCGGATCTCGGCCAGACCTATTACTGGCGAGTCGACAGCGTGACGGACGACGGGACGTTCAAGGGCCGCATCTGGAATTTCACCACGGAGCCCTTCTCCTACCCGATGGCCGCGGCCTCCATCACGGCGACCGCGTCGAGCATGGCCTCCGATGCGATGGGGCCCGGCAAAGTCGTCGACGGATCGGGCCTCAATGCCGCGGATCTGCACTCCGCCCGCAGCGAAGACATGTGGCTGACCGCGATGGGCGACATGCAGCCGTGGATCCAGTTCGCGTTCGACAAGACCTACAGCCTGGACAAGATGGTGGTCTGGAATTCGAACCAGTTGATCGAGCCCTTGCTGGCTCTCGGCGTCAAAGACGTCACTGTCGAAGTCTCGACGGACGGCCAGGCCTGGACGGCCCAGGGCGACTACGTGTTCACGCAGGCCGACGGAATGGAAGGTCATCCGGCCGACTTCACAGTCGACTTCGCGGGGATTCCGGTCAAGAGCGTTCGGCTCACGATCAAGAACAACTGGGGCGGCGGCATTCCGCAGTACGGCCTGAGCGAAGTCCGCTTCCTTTGGATACCCAAGTCGGCCCGCGAGCCGAATCCGGCCAACGGCGCGACGGGGGTCTCCGCGGCGAGCAACCTGAGTTGGAGAGCCGGCCGCGAGGCGAGCGAGCACCAGGTGTTCCTGGGCGTCGACGCCGCGAATCTGGCCAAGGTCGACACGACCGCCGTGGCCGGCTTCACGCCGCAGCTCGCGTTCAATCAGACGTATTTCTGGAAGGTGGTCGAGGTGAACGCGGCCGAGACGCCGAGCGTCTGGGAAAGCGACCTCTGGAGCTTCACGACGGGCAGCTTCCTCGCGATCGATGATTTCGAGACCTACACCGATGACGAAGGCAGCCGGATCTATGAGTCCTGGGTCGATGGCGTCACCGACAGCAAGAGCGGCTCGACGGTCGGCTACATGCAGGCCCCGTTCGCCGAGACGAAGATCGTTCACGCCGGCAAGCAGGCGATGCCCTTGAAGTACGACAACTCGGCGTCGTTCTCCGTCTCGGAGGCCGAGCTGGCGTTCGACACGCCTGCGGACTGGACCGCCAAGCAGGCCAGCGCCGTGACGGTGTGGTTCCGCGGGCAGGCCCCGGCCTTCGCCCAGTTTGCCAATGGCGACATCGTGATGACCGGCATCGGCACGGACATCTCGGGCACCTCCGACCAGTTCCGCTATGTCTATAAGACCTTCACCGGCGACGGCAGCATCGTGGCCCGCGTCGAGAGCCTCGTCAACAGCAACGCCTGGGCCAAGGGCGGCGTAATGATTCGCCAGAGCATCGAGGGCGGCTCGATGTTCGCCTTCATGACCGTGACGCCCGGCGGCAGCAGCGGCGGCAACGGCGCCAGCTTCCAGTACCGGCTGACGAACGCCGGGTCCGCGGGGAACCTCGACAAGACGGGGGCGGCGGTGGCCGCTCCGTACTGGGTCAAGGTCGAACGCAAGGGCAACGCGATGTCCGGCTTCATCTCCGCGGACGGCAAGGCCTGGACGCAGATCGGCACGACTCAGACGATCACGATGACGGGTCCGGCCCTGATCGGCTTCGCCCTGTCCAGCCATGACGCCGCGGTCGTCACCGGCGCGGAGTTCTCCAATATCGCCACGACGGGCAACGTGACAGGCAACTGGCAGATGGCGGAGATCGGCCTCACGCAGGTCGTGGGCAACTCGGTCGAGGGTTTGTATCTGTCCGTCAAGGACAGCGCCGGCAAGACCAAGGTCGTTCAGTGCCCGGATACGGCGGCCACGGCGCACATGACCTGGCAGCAGTGGACGATTCCGCTGAGCGAGTTCACGTCGGCGGGCCTGAAGATGAACGCTGTCAAGTCGCTGGTGATCGGCGTGGGCAACAAGGCCGCTCCGGTCAAGGGCGGCACGGGTACGCTGTTCATCGACGACATCGGCTTCGGCATTCCGCTGCCGTGATCGGGTTCGTACAGTAATGAAACGGGCGTCCGGCTGGATGTCCGGCGAAGTGAAGGCAACCTCCCGCGGGGGCCTGGGTCTCGACGACCAGGCCCCCGTGTGTGTTTTTGGGGGGGATTTGATGTGATGCTCAGATTGCGAAAAACCCTTCTCGCAGCCTGTCGTTGCTGTTTGGCAGTCCTGGCGATTTGCTTGCGTTGAGAGGCTGAAGAACAGTATCATTGTTGTGTGAAGTCATAGCATCGGCGTCTTGCGGCGAACACGCAGGCAGCCGGGCTGACGACGAATTGGACAGGTTCTGAAGGACGAGAAGGAAGATGAGCCCCAAGACGGAAAGCATCTTGAAAGAGGCGATGGAGCTTCCTCGCGAGGCACGCGCGTTGCTGGCCGAACGGCTGTTGGAGAGCCTGGACTTCGAGGAGCCGTTCGAGATCAGCGAGGAATGGAAGCAAGAGATTGTCCGTCGCTGCCGCGAGATCGAAGAAGGAACTGTAGAACTGATTCCGGCCGAGGCCGTGCTGAAAGAGGCGGCCAAGAGACTGCGGCGATGAACGTCTGGTTCCATCCCGAGGCACGGATCGAACTTCTGGAATCCATCGCCTATTACGGCTCGCATGAGCCGTCGCTTGGCGTACGTTTCCTTGACGGCATTACCGAAGCGATCCGACGAATCGAACGACATCCGAATTCATATCCTCGTGTTCCGGACACGTGGCGGCAGTGCCGTATTCCAAGATTCCCCTACGGGTTGGTCTACGTCGTCACGCCTGATCGTATTGAGATTATCGCAGTGGTCCACCTTCGACGCAGGCCCGGCTATTGGCGGGATCGGGTCGACAAGCCGTCGGATAAGTAGCGACGCACTTCCTGCAGAGTTAAAGGGCGAGCGACGTGCCTGAAGAGCAGGGAGCCCTACCTCTGACGTCTGCCGCTTCGCGGGATTGACACCGTCCCGGGGCCGGACTATGATCCCCGCATGAACCGCTCGCGAAAGAACCACGCGGGGCCCCGCGCAAGGGCCTCGAAACACGTTCCCTTCTTTGGATGATCTCCCTATGCATGCGAATTTGACGAGACTGGCGGTCTGTCTGCTTGTGGCTATCCCTCTGAATGCTCGTGCTGCGTCGAATCCCGGCAGGACCGACTGGTTCTGTGCGGCCAAGTACGGCGTCTTCATGCACTTTCTGCCCGGGGACATCGCGGGATTGGAGAAAGTCCAGCAG
>JBDKUU010000697.1:0-17760 GCA_039679525.1 Phycisphaerales bacterium
CGGGCCTCATCAGCCCGGCCCAGAGATCGGCGATCTCAATCAGGTACTCCGGCAGCACCGCCGCGTAGAAGACCGTCTGCTCCTCGCTGGTGAAGGCGTTGAACTGCGCCCCCCGCTTGTCGAAGGCCTCGTTGACCTCCAGGGCGCTGAGCTTGTCGTTGCCCTTGAACAGCATGTGCTCCAGATAGTGCGAAACCCCGTTGATATCGAGCGTCTCGTCGCGGGCCCCGGTCCGAACGAAATACCCGACGGCCGCCGACTTGGCCGACGGATTGATCTCGCCGATCAGGACCAGACCGTTCGACAATTTCTTGTGCTTGAATTGCATGATTCCCTTTTTTCCAGAAGCTTAGCCAACACGAACCTCTTTGGGGCCGATGGTGACGGCCGTGAATTTTTCGAAGGGATTGGCTCGCAGGAATTTGAGCACCGAATCGACGGTGACTGCGTCGATCCGCGCCTTGACCTCGTCGAGCGGACGGACCCGGCCGAGCATGTAGTAATCGCTGCCGATCGCGCCGGCCCGGCTGCTCGACGACTCGCTGTGCAGGATCACGCTGGATTTCAGGCCGATCTTGGCCCGGGCCATCTCCTCTTCGCTGATGCCCTCGGACAAGCGGGCGAACTCGCTGAGGATCACGTCCACGGTCTCCTGGGCCTTGTCGGGCGACGTCCCGGCGTAGCACTGGATGCCTGCCGCGTCTTTGAGAGAATGGTACTTGGCGCCAATCGCGTAGCAGAGCCCGCGTTTCTCGCGGACCTCGGTGAACAGCCGGGAACTCATGCTGCCCGAAAGCACCGAGACCGCCGTGCGGGCGTTGTAGTAGTCCTCGTCGGCGAACCGGGCCGTGCTCGTCATCAATCCGATATGGACCTGCGCCCCTTCATGGGGGAAGTGCGTGTAGCGAGCCCCACGCGACCCGATCTCCCGCGGACTGAGCGGCTTGCCTTCGTTGGTCCCGAAGACGCTTTCGAGCTGGCGGCACACGGCGTCGAAGTCGTACTTGCCCGCCACGCTGAAGATGGTCTGCGGGACATTCAGGTAGCTCAGGGCGATCTCCTTGGTCTTCTCGGCCGTCAACTCCTGGAGGTCCTCGAGCTCGCCCACCGTGCTTCGCCCGAGCGGGTCGGGATAGAAACGTTTTCGCAGCTCGATCGTGACCCGCTGGCGGGGTTCGTCGTCGAGCGACTGGAGTTCCTCGACAATGAGCTGTCGGGCGGGCTCGAACTGCTCGTCGCTCAGGTGCGGGCGAAGGATGACGTCGCAATACAGGGCCAGAGCCTGCGCCAGGTTGCTGGACTCCAGGGCCCCGCCGAGGTACAGGTGCGAGCTGCCGATCGAGGTCGATCGCTGGACGCCCAGGCCGTCGAGGGCGTCGCCGAGCTTGTGGCTGTCCCAGGGCCCCGCCCCGCGAAAGACCCACTCCGAGATGACGTTGGAGGCCCCGCAATACCCCGGCGGCATCCACGCGGTCCCGGCCGGCAAAGTGAAGTCGAACGCCACGGACTCGACTCCCTCCATCGGCTCGCCCAGCACGACCATGCCGTTGGCCATCACATGCTTATCGATTCGCTGCTCCATACACACCCGCGCAATAGAACGGGCAGCTCCCCTGCCCAAGCACTCTCCCGCGTCGCGCACGACGCGATGCCGGCCCGCGGACAACCCCTCCGCTTCAGCCAACGACAAGGCCGGCATTCTAACACCGCCATCCCCCGCCCACAATCGGGAATCTCCCAGGGAATGCGGAACGCGACAACCAGCCCGCCGCCAGAGGGGTGTGACTAGTTCTTCTGGCACGGGACCGGTCTTTTCGAATGGATAAAGGAAGGAAAGGACTAATCCTGAATCCGCCGCTGCGCGGCGGGAGTTTATCGCATTGGAGCCACCAGCGATAGGCGTGCTGCGCACACCCTGGAGGGAGCGTTTCACTCCCATACTTTGCTGGAGGCCCAAAGCGGAAAACTTCCCTGGCAGGACCGCTTCGGGCCTGCAATCAGCTCTCGGAAGACAGGAGCCTCTCCCGTTGTCTGGATATCTTCGGACCGCCAGAAGACTCAGCGGCAAGGTTATCATCCGCCGCAAGGCCGGCGGACATTCGCCCTCGTCCCGGAACAGCCGCCCGGCTCCCCTTTGGATGTGCCGTCGATCAAAGCCAAAATCTCGACACGGCAGATTGTGGCCGTTGTCCTTCTACGCCGCGGCGGTTTCTTCGTTGCTGTATTCGTCGAAGCGGACCGCGATCCGCTTGCTGACGCCCTGCTGCTGCATGGTGACGCCGAAGAGCTGCTGCGCGACGCTCATCGTCCGCTTGGAGTGCGTGATCACGATGAACTGGCTCTCGATGCCGAAATCCCGCAGGAGCATCGTGAACCGCTCGTTGTTGGCCTCGTCCAGCGCCGCGTCCACCTCGTCGAGGAACAGGAACGGCGAGGGCTTGGCTCGGAACACCGCGAACAGCAGCGCCATCGCGGTCATCGATTTCTCCCCGCCGCTGAGCAGCGAGATGCTCCGCGTCTCCTTGCCCGGGGGCTTGGCGATCACTTCGATTCCTGCTTCAAGCACGTCGTCGGCCTCCTCCAGCATGATGTCGGCCTTTCCGCCGCCGAAGAGCTTGCGGAAGATCTGCTGGAAGTTGACGCGGATCTGATCGAACGTCTCGACGAACTTCTCGCGGCTCTGCGTGTTGAGCTTGCCGATCAGCTCTTCGAGCTGCTTCTTGCTCTCGGTGAGGTCCTGGACCTGGGTGGCCAGGAAGTTGTGGCGCTGCTCCAGGGTCTCCTGCTCGGCGATCGCGTCGACGTTGACGTTGCCCAGCCGCTCGATCTTGCCGCGGAGTTCCGCGATCTCGGCCTTGACCTGCTCCCAGTCCACGTCGCTGCTGGTGGTCCGGGTCTCATAGGTCTGGGCCAGGTCGATCTGCAGCTCGTCCTTCACGCGATCGATCAGTCCCTGCTGGCGGACGCCCACCTGCCCCAGTTCGACCCGCAACTCGCTGATCTTGTGCTCGATCTCGGCCTTGCGGGTCCGCGTGGCGCGAACGAGTTCGTCCTTCTCCTTCTGCTGGGCCACGAGCGTTTCAAGCTCCTCCTGCAGGAGCCGGTTGGCCTGCTGTGCGGCTTCTTTCTCCACATACAGGTCGGACACGGCGGTCTCGCTGGCGAGGATGTCACGCTGGGCTTCGAGGAGATGACCGGCCCCGGCCCGGATCTCCTCCTCGACGCCGGCCAGCGTGCGAAGACTCGCCTGCACCTGGCCGTCGAGCCGCTCGATGATCTGCCGCAATCCCTTCTGCTGTTCGAGCGCCTGGCCGAGCCGCACCTTCAGATCGGTCAGGTCCTGCATCCGGTCCTGCTGCTGGTCGCGCAGGTCGCCGTAGCGGCCTTCGAGGTCCGCGATGCGGGCCTTGCGCTCGTTGTTCACGACTTCCAGCTCGGTGAGCCGCTGCTTGGAGTCGTACTCGCGCTGCACCGACTGGGCGATCTGGGATTCGAGCGAGCCGATCTCGCCGGCGATCAGCGGTTCCTCGTCCTTGAGCCGCTTGATGTCCCGCTCGTACATGGCCAGCTTCGAATTGACCTGCGTCTTCTCCGTGTTGGCCTCATAGATCGCGGTGCGAAGCTCCTTGCAGAGCTTCTCCATATGGGCCTTGGTCTGATTGTTCTGCTGGATCTGGCCGTCCAACTGGGCGATCTCATCGTTGAGGGTCGCGATGGCCCCCTCCAACTGGTTGATCCGGCTGCGACGCGAGATCAGGCCTGTCGCTTTGCCCATAGGCCCCAGCCGAAGCAGGCCGTCGGCGCTGAGGCATTCGCCGCCGAGCGTGACAAAGCTGTATCCAATCCGCAGGCCGTCCGGCAGCTCCTTGATCGCGTCGAGCGAATCGACGACGAGGGTCCTGCCCAGCAGGCTCCAGGCCAGCGGGGCATGCCGGCTGTCGCACTTGACGAACTCAACCAAACGCCCCTTGACGAACGGATACGGCGAGAAATCGGCGTCGTCCACGAACGGGTCGACCCGGTCCAGGCTGTAGAAATGCACCCGGCCTTCGAGGCTCGACAGCGTCCGCTGATCCTGCAGGAACTTGTCCGTGTCCTGGACCAGCAGCACGTCGGTGAGTCCCTCCAACGCGGCCTCGACCGCCCCGGCGTATTGGACCTCGGTCCCGATCTTCTCTGCCAGAATGCCGTCGAGGTAGTCGAGATGCTTGGCCTGATCCTTCTGCGCCTTGACGATGTTCTTGACGGCGTTGCCGAGCCCCTCGTACCGACGCTCCATGTCGGCCAGCACCGACAGCTCGCTGTTCAGCGCGCTTCGCGATTCCTTGGCCGAGGATAGTCGCTTCGATCCCTCGGCGATCTGCTTGTCCGTGTCCTCGATGCTCAGTCGCTTGGATTCGAGGTTCGTCTCCAGCTCTTCGATGACTTTGGCGATATCGCCAAGCCGGGCGTTGTGCTGGGCCTTGTCGGTCAGGACACGCTCCAACTCGGCCTTGGCGATCTGGGCCCGACCGGTCAGACGCTCCTTCTGATTCGACAAATTGTTGCGGTAGTTCGACAGGCTCTGGATCTCGTTGTGGAGCTGGGCCGTGCGCCGCACGATGTCGATGATGCCCGACTTCTCGTCCTCCAGCTCGGCCTGGAGCGATCGGAGCTGAATGTCCACCTCGCGAACGATCTTCTGGACCCGCTCGATCGCCTCGTTCTTCTCTTTGACGATTCGGTCGCAGCCGTCGAGATCGTTGCGGTGCTTGATCGCGTCGCGTTTGAGCCCCTCGCTCTGGACCCGCAGCCGTTCGATCTCCTGCGACGCGGTGTTCTTTCGCTGCTCCAGTTCCACGATCCGCGAGCGACAGAACTCGATGCGCTGGAGCCTCTGATCGATCTTGCTCTGGGTGGCAACGAGCGAGTTGCCGGTCTCGCTGAGGCGATGCTCCTTCTCGACGATCTCGTTTCCGAGCCGACTGGCCTCGGCCTCGGCGCCGGCCTCTTCGGCCGCGGCGGCGGAGAACGACTCTTCCGACTGGTGGAGAATCCCATTCTTCTCGTCGAGCTGATCTTTGTTCTTGCCGTACTCGACCAGCGAATAGTTCACCTGCAACTCTTTGAGCCGCTGAGCGTATTCGAGGTAGTTGCGGGCCTTGCCGGCCTGGAGCTTGACGCTGCGAAGCCGCTTGCCGACTTCTTCCAGGATGTCCGCCAGGCGAAGCAGATTCTGGTCTGTGTGCTCGAGCTTGCGGATCGCCTCTTTCTTGTGGGCCTTGTACTTGCTGATGCCGGCTGCCTCTTCGAAGACCAGGCGGCGGTCCTGCTTGGAGGCCGCGACCAACTGGTCGACCTGGCCCTGCTCGATGATCGAATAGGCCCGCGTGGCGACGCCGGTGTCCATGAACAGCTCGCGGATGTCCTTGAGCCGGGCGAGCTTGCCGTTGAGACGGTATTCGCATTCGCCGCTGCGATAGATCCGCCGGGAGACCGACACCTGCTCCGTCTCGATCGCCAGGCGGCCGCTTGCGTTGCCCTGCGTGTCGGCTGCGTTGGGGTTCGAGAGCACCAACGTCACTTCGGCGACGCCCAGCGGCTTGCGGCTGCCGCTGCCGCCGAAGATCACGTCGGCCATCTGGTCGCTGCGGAGGCTCTTGAGCTTCTGCTCGCCGAGCACCCATTTGACCGCGTCGACGACGTTGCTCTTGCCGCAGCCGTTGGGACCGACGATCCCGGTGATCTTGGCGTCGAAATTGAACTCCGTCTTATCCGCGAAACTCTTGAACCCGTCGAGTATGATCTTCTCAAGTCGCATGGCCTACCTAATTGTCCTGATTCTCAAAGACACCCGTCCCTCGCTGCCCGAGCGATACCGCCAGCTTTTTTATCGGCCTCAGGGCGGTCATTTCTTGACAGGAACAGCGATTTCCGGGAGCGGCCCCACCCAAAACTCCGCATCCAAGGCCCCTTTGGCAATCAGCCGTTCCACAATCGCGGCAACCTGGGCGTACGAACCTCCCACCCCCTGAAGCTGCCCCTCGGGGTTGACGGTCGCCTCGGCCCCGAGGGCCCGGATGATGCTGCGGACCTCGAAGTCGGTTCGAACGGGCCCCATGATACCCGGACGGGTGGGGTGTTTTCGAGTGATAGCGACGGAATCCTCGCCCGAACGGGTGTTTACGACGATTGACTGGTCCGCGGATTCCACAAAAATGTTGTTAGTACATACCAAGGGGCCCCCGAACAAGACGATCCGAGGATCCCCGCTGCGGGAAACATAGACCGCCCGCCGGTCGGTCTGAACCACCTGCTCCAACTGGAAACCCCGGCCGACAGTCTCACGCCGAATGGACGGATCGTCGGTCTGCCGGAGGTATTCATAGGCCGCCAACACCATCGTCTTGTCTTTGTCGCGAAGCAGCCGCATCGCCAGGGCCGACGCGTCGTTTCGCCGGGCACAGACCATCACGGCGTTCAGCGCCTCCATCCGGAACGGGGATTTCGCGTCCAGAGCCATCTCTCGGAGGATTGCGAACCCCCGGTCGTCGCCCAGCCCCAACATGCATCGGGCCGCCCGCATCCGCACCTCGATACTCGATGCGTTCAAAAGCACGGCCAGTTTGCCCACGCTCTCCCGGCCGATGGCCTCCAGGGCGATTTCGGCGCCTTGCTTATCCTGCCCCACGGCCAACTGCTGCACAAATGCGTCGCTTCTCGCCCTGTCGAGCTCTTCCGAGATGTCCATGTAGGTGGCCAGGACCATCGCGAGGAACCGCTCCTTCCGGAACCGATACTCCGGCGGGATCTGCACTTCGATGTCGCGGGGCGAGACCGCGCGGGCCACACTGGCGCCGTACCGCTCGCTCAACCGATTGCGGATCGTGCTGGCCACGCGGTAGTCGGCCTTCCGCAGCCGCAGAATCGCGGCGAAATCGTAGGCCGCCCGGCCGCCCCCGATGACGTAGCCCGTCTTGAGACTGGATGACGAGGCGCCGGTCACATCATTGAAGATAGGGCCCTCGACTGTCGCCAGCGGCTTGGTGTCGGCGCCGAAAGTCCCCTTGGCGACCAGCTCGGCCTTGTACAACCATCCTTCGTCGATCGAAGTGGCCTCCGAGCCCGCAATCAGCGAGACCTTGACGTCGAAGTGCTCGTCCGCCGAGGCCGTCGCGGGCGCCATGCCTTCGAGCCTGACGACCGCCGTGCTCTTACTGTCGATCAGGGCGTCCAGGTTCACCCGTTCGGTGGGCAATTGAGCGAGGATGTACTGTTTGAGATACGCGCGAATCTGCGGAGGACAGAACGCCGAGCCCGTGCCCGGCAGGCCGCCCACCAGGCCGAAACCCTCGACCGGTACGGGCGTCGGCTTGGCCATCGTCGCCACGGACCCCACGGTATTGCCCAACTCAACCTTCGGCAACAGGGAACCGTCGGACCTCGCGGCCTTCTTGTGGCAACCGCCCACGACCGCCAGGAGCACCGCCAAACCCGCGCAACCCAAGGCCTTCCAACCCAAGTTTCTCATCCTAAGTACCGCCAAAAGACAGGATTATGATCGGACACACTTGCCGTAATCATATGTCCTTATGGGACTTTGGTCAATCTATTGATGATGGATGATTGATGATTGATAATTAGCGACTTGAGTCCGGCATTGAGCCAAAGGTCCCGCAAACAAATCATCCATAATCAATAATCCATCATCAATCCCCCATGACCTGACAGATGACGGTCCGCGTCCGGGCCCGCGTGTCGAAATCGATCAGAATGATCTGCTGCCAGGTGCCCAGAGTCAGCCGCCCGTCCACGAACGGAATGCTCAGCGACGGACCCAGCAGCGAGGCCCGGACATGGGAGTGGCCGTTGTCGTCGTTCCACGTCTTTTCGTGTTCATAGAGGCCGTCTTCGGGGGCGATCCGCTCGAACGCCGCCTTGAGGTCGTGGTTCGCCAGGCCCGGCTCGTATTCGGTCGTCGTCAGGCTCGCGGTGGAGCCAACAACGAACAAGGTTGCCACGCCCGCCGACAGGCCGCAGCCGGCGACGATCCCGGCCACAGAATCCGTGATGTCGATCACCTGGCTGTTGCCCCGCGTCTGAACCTGTAACCGCTCTGTTTTGACCATGTCTCCACCATCCCTTCGCACGCATCGTTTCCCCCTTCAGGGCAGCGTACCGCAGACACCCGTCGCAGGCAAGTGTCGCCGGTGTCGGACGCGCGACGTATTCCCTAGCGTCGCAGGGGGTTGATTTGCCGGACCCTTTCGCGTACTCTCCCTGCCTTGCTGCAAACGTGCAGCGAACACATGGCTTTTTTGAAAGGAGCTTGAATATGAGGTTGGAGACATTCGTGGCATGGGTCGCGATTTGCGCAACTGCGGCAATGATCTGCGGTTGCGGCAAGGACGATGGTAGTAAGAAGGGAACTTCGTCGCAGAGCGGTGCGGCGTCCCAGAGCGCGAGCAGCCAGAGCGCAGCTCCGGCCGCCGCTCAGGGACAAGCCCCTGCGCAGCCCCCGGCCGCGGCCGGCGCGACAAGCGGCGGCGTCTCCACTGCCACGGATATGGAGAAGCTGGCGGAACAGAACCGCAAGGTGCTGACCCAGGCGAACCAGGGCAAGGAGATCACCTCCGTCTCGGGCGACACGCTCAAGGCCCTGCTGCCGGAGACGCTCGCCGGGATGAAGCGGACCCAGGCTTCGTCTGAGAAGAATCAGATGATGGGCTTCGATATGTCCAAGGCCGAGGGCGGCTACGAGGGCCAGGACGGAGCTTCGATCAACCTCACGATCGCCGACATGGGCAACATGAGCGGCCCGATGAAGATGGGCATGGTGGGCTGGACGATGGCCCAGTACAGCCGTGAGACCGACGACGGCTACGAGAAGACCGCCACCTACGGCGGCTATAAGGGCATGGAGAAATACGACAAGACGGACAAGAGCGGCGAAATCAAGGTCTTCGTGGCCGATCGATTCGTCGTCGAGCTGGAGGGCAGCAACATCACCATCGACACCCTCAAGCAGGCGCTGGACCAGGTCGACCTCAAGAAGGTCGCCGGCGCGGCGTCCGGCTCGTAATGTGATCTTTCCGACGGGCTTACGCAATCGTCGCGGGTCGATGGTTGCGTAAGCCCTTGTCGGCTCGCCGAATAAGCACGTTCCACATCCCTCGCCTGCTTCCTCCCCCCTCCCCTCGAACAGGCCCTCCGCCCCAATCCACGTCACGCGACGAACGACAGTCGTCCCTGCATGCCGGGATTTGCTTAGCTCAAATTGAGTGTTTCCCCTATGTCGACCCGGGACCCGCGTGTCTATGATGTCGCCATTGAGTTGTCGCCCTGGCAATCACAACACCGAACGATGCCTATCCGGAGACCGGCGTCGACAGCACGATGACGAAATATTCTCGGCCGCCTCATTTCGGTTGCAGCCGACGCGAGACCTCTCGCCCCGGCGTTAACAACGGAGGACAGCGGAAATGATCGGTCGACTTCAGGGAAACCGTCGGCAAAAGACGTTTGCCTGTAGACGGAAGATGGAGCGCTCTCGCCAAGAGAGCGTTCCGGCCTCCCCGAGGAGGGCGATGGCGGCCGGAGGGATGATGCAGAGGGGGGATTTCGGACCGGAGGGGTGATGCGGAGGGGTGATGTAGCACGCGAGCCTTTCCCTTGACTTCTACCACCCAGGGGAAGGCCCGCGTGCGGACCCTGCAGCGGCCGATTCGCACCGATGCTGTCTATGCAGCGGGTCCCGCCAAGTGTTTTGACAACACCACCTGAGTCGAAATTCGATAACATCGACGCATGTCAGACTGCCCGAAGACTCCTGCGGATCTGCTCAGAGTCCACGGCTTGTCCCTCGATTAAAAAGGACGTCAGTCCCCTGGGACGCCGTGAAAGAACGGGTATAATACGTCGCGTGGATCCAGCCGCCGCGTCGATGCCGCGGACTGCCGATTCGTGCCCGTATCGTGGTGCATTGAGTATGAGGAATTGACCCGTGAGATCGAATGGAATTGCCGGCCTGATGATGCTCCTAGTCCTTCTCCTCGCCGGGTTCGGCTGCGAGCGACAGCCCACTCGCGAACAACCACCCCTGCATCGCGCCGCTCGGGACGGGGACGTCGCCAAGATCAAGTCGCTGCTGGCCGGCGGCGCCGACGTCAACCAGAGAGACTCAAGCGGCCGCACGCCCTTGATCTGTGCGGTCTCTCGCCGCCAGCGGCAGGCCGTGGAAACCCTGCTGGACGCCGGTGCGGACGTCAACCTCAGATCGGCCAGTGGCGAGATCCCATTGGTCATCGCGGCGGCTCAGGACTATGACGACATCGCCCGACTGCTCGTGAGCAAAGGGGCCGACGTAACCGCAAGGAACCCGTCCAACTCGACGGCTCTGCACTGGGCCTCGTCCCGGACGAACCGGGGCCTCGTCCGGCTGCTGATCGAACGCGGCGCCGACGTCCGGGCCGTCGACATGCTGGGCAACACGCCCCTGCATCTGACGGCTTCTCGCGGCGATCAGGAAATCGCAGAGCTGCTGATCGCCCACGGCGCCGACATCAACGCCCGCAACAGGGACCAGGTCCCGCCGCTTGCCAGCGCCGTCACCCAGGGTCGAACCAACGTCGTTCAAGTGCTGGTGGATCGAGGAGCCGATGTCCGGGGGATGGACCCCACGGCCCTCCAGACCCTGCTGTGCTATTCCATCGATCGCCGCGACGTCGCCATCGCCACAATCCTTCTGGATCATGGGGCCAGTCCCGACGCCCCGGGCAGTCTCCCCTCGCCGCCGCTGCACCTGGCCGCCCGCAGCGGCAGCGCAGACGCAGTCGGTCTGTTGATCGCCAAGGGAGCTCAAGTCAACGCCAAGGCGGAACAGGGCACGACCCCTCTGCACGAGGCGATCGCCGGTGGGAACCACAGGGAAGTCGTCAGGCTCCTTCTGGATCACCAGGCCGATGTCAACGCCAGGAATGATGTCGGCTGGACCCCTCTTCACGAAGCGGTCGCCGGAGTGCGTCCGCGAGCCACGATGACGCCGGGCGACGCCCAGATCGTCGCGATGCTGATCGCCAAGGGAGCGGACATCAACGCCAGGACTTCCGACGGCGAAACGCCGCTGCACCTTGCGGCGCCGCGGGACGGAAACGACGTCGTGAAATTGTTGATCGACAGCAAGGCCGATCTCAACGCGGCGGACGCCTCCGGGGCCACTCCCCTTTTGAAAGCCCTTCAGGCGTACCAGGAGGGCAACGCCGCCCTGCTGTTGTCGGCCGGGGCCAGCGGCGCGGCCCAGACCGTCTCCGGCTCGACGCCGCTGCATCATGCGGTCCGATTGGGCAACGCCGAGCTGGTCAGGATGTTGATCGCCCGCGGGGCCAACGTCAACGCGAGCATCAGAACGGGTCAACGAGGCAGGCCCGACAGCGAGTGGCAGGGCCAGACTCCCCTTCAGATTGCGGCCGCGAACGGGTTCTACGAAATCGCCGAAATGCTCGTGGCGGCCGGCGCCGAGATCAGCCACAAGGACGCCTACGGCACGACGCCGCTTCATGAGGCGGCGTCCAGAGGGCGAAGGGAATTGCCCAAGGGCCGCTTCATGGACGTGGCCAGATTGCTGACGGCCAACAAGGCCGAAGTCAATGCCGCCGACGTGGACGGCCAGACCCCATTGCACCGAGCCGTCGCCGACGGTTCGGAGGAAACCGTGGCCCTTCTGATCGCCCAGAGCGCATCGGTCGACGCCAGAAATCGAAGCGGGGCCACCGCTCTTCATCTGGCGGCGTTCGAAGGCCGCAAATCGATCGTGGAAATGCTCGTGAACGCCCGGGCGGACATCCGAGCCAAGGACAACGACGGCGACGATCCCATTCACGAGGCGGCCCGCCGGGGTCAGAGGGACGTGGTGGAATACCTGGTTTCACGGGGCGTCGAAAGCGGGCAGGCCGCAGAACTCCTCAAGACCGGCGTCACTCCCCTGCACCAGGCCGCGGCGACCGGAGATACGAGGCGAATCAAGGCTCTCTTGTCGCAAGGCGCCAACGTCAACGCGAAAGACCGGACCGACGCCAGGCCGCTCTACTACGCGGCGGAAAAAGGCCGCAAAGCCGCTGTGGAGCTGCTCGTGGCCCATGGAGCGACGATCGACGCCAGGAACGCCCGCCACGAGACCGCCGAGCAGGCGGCCGCCCGCGCCGGGCACAAGGTCATCGCGGAGTTCCTGGCGGCCCGGCAAGCGGACTCGCCCCGGCCGGCGAATTGACTTGTGAACGCATTCAGAGCGTGGAATCCGATGCACTCCCGTTCACGCCGCGAGGAGGCCGCGGGTCTGGCGGTGGACGAGCGAGGCGTAGTAGCCGTTCTGGGCCATCAGTTCTCTGTGCGTGCCCGACTCGATGATCCGGCCTTTCTTGAGGACCAGGATGCGGTCGGCGTTGACGACCGTCGCCAGTCGGTGCGCGATGACGAACGTCGTGCGGCCGCGAATCAGCCGTTCGAGCGCCTCCTGAACCTGGAACTCGGTCTCCGCGTCGAGAGCGGACGTCGCCTCGTCGAGGATCAGGATCGCGGGGTCCTTCAAGACGGCCCGGGCGATGGCGATGCGCTGGCGTTCGCCGCCGGAGAAGCGGCTGCCCCGCTCGCCGACGATCGTATCATAGCCTTTTTCCAGCCGCAGGATGAATTCGTGCGCGTTGGCGGCTTGGGCTGCGGCCTCGATCTGCTCCTGCGTCGCGTTCGGCGTACCGTAGGCGATGCTCGCCCGAACCGACTCGTTGAACAGCAGCGCGTCCTGCATGACGACGCCGATATGCTGGCGAAGGAACTTCTGCTTGATGGCCCTCAGATCGATTCCGTCCAACTCGATCGATCCCGCGGTGGGATCGTAGAACCGCTGCACGAGAGCCATCATCGTGGACTTGCCGGAGCCGCTGGGGCCGACGATGGCGACCACCTCGCCCGGCCGGGCCTCGAAGTCGATGTCGCACAGGACGGACCGGCCGCTGACGTCATAGGCGAAGTCCACATGATCGAAGCGGATGCAGCCGTGGATGGGCTCGGGGCAAATGGCGTCGGGAGCGTCGCCGATGTAGTCCGGCGTATCGAGGATGTCGAAGACCTGGTCCATCGAGACCGCCGCCGTGCGAAGCGTGCGGTAGATGCCGGTGAGCCCCTGGACCGGGGCGAACAGCCCGCCCATGTAGCTCAGAAACGCCACGAGCGTGCCCAGCGTGATCTGGCCTTTGGCGACCATGTACCCGCCGACGGCGATTCCGCACAGTCGGGCGCAGAACACCGTCAGGTTCTGGGCGGCCCCGGCCACGGAATCGAACTTCACGCCGCGAACGACGATCTGATTGGCTCCGCGGACGGCACGGAGGAACCGCCGCTTTTCCGTGTCCTCCATCGCGAAGCTGCGAACGGTGACGATGCCGGAAAGGACCTCGTTGAACCGGCTGTAGATCTTGGCCCAGCGATCGAGCAGGACCTTTTCCCGGCGTTTCTGCCGGGGAGCGACGCGGTTGGCGATCAGCACGGGCATGGGCGTAAACATCAGCACCAGCAGCGTCAGATGCCACTGGAGCCGCACCATCACCATCACGGCGATCCCCAGGTAAACCACAGCCGGCAGGACGTTGAACGAGATCTCGCTGATCGCGTTGATCAGACCCTGGATGCTGCGGTCCAGTCGGGTCATGATCGCTCCGACACCCTCCTTGCGGTGGATGTCGTGCGGCAGCCGGTGGATTCGCTCGACCGTGATGTCGAGCAGATGGTAATGAAGACTCAGCCGGGTCCGCCAGGTGAGCCAGTTCGAGAACGTGCCGCTGCCCTCTTTGAACAGGCCCAACACCGAGAGCAGCACGACGCCCCAGAAGACATAATGCAGCGGCTCCTGCCCGCCCAATCCGTCGAAGATGTACTTCAGAATCAGCGGCTCGAAAGCGCTCACGCCCGCCAAGACGAGCGTCAGCATCAGGATCGTCGCGATGGACCATCGCTGGGCGCGGGCCAGCGACAGCGCCCGCCGGAGCCGGTCCGTTCGACCGTGCGAGGACGCCTCCGAACCCACAGAATTGCCTTCAGACCTGCCGCGACGAACGCCTCGACGTGCGAATCGACTGGAATCCTTCACCTGCGTTCCCTAAGCAAAGACCACTAGCGTATCGCTGTTGTCAACCGGTTCAATCAGAATGTACCCCCAACCGACTGATTACAGACGACGCATACGAGAGACCCGCGAACCATGTTCTGCCGCGGGAACGCATTTGCCCCGATCCATCAGGACAGAAGCCGGCGACGAAGGCTGCCCACCGCCGCTGTTCCGATGCCGACCAGGAGCATCGCTCCGGGGACCGGAATGACCGTGATCTGGCCGCTGAGCGAGGAGCCGTTGAACTGGCACAGCGGACCGGAGGATCGCAAAGCAGAGACCAGGTCCACACCGCCCGCAACATCGCCGGAGAAGCTGATGTCGACGGCCAGCCCCCTGGCGTCGCTCGCGGCGATATCGTCGATCACCGGCGAATATCCGGCCAAATGACTGGTGACGTCCAGGTCGTCCGCGATGTTGGAAAAGGCGACGTAGTTGGTTCCGATGAACAGAGCGTTTCCCTGCTTCATAGAGGCCGTCAGTGCGGTCTGCCCGCCCGGATTGCCGACAATCGAGAGCGACCCGGCGGGCTCGAGAGTGGCCGTGAAGAACGCCCCGTGATCCTGGAGGTTGGCAAGCGTCATCGTTGGGAGATTGACGTAATCCCCGAGCAGGACGGCATCGGCGGGATTGCTGAAATCGATCTGCGAAGTGTTGACAGGAAAAGACAGCAGCCAGTTGCCGCCGGTCCGGCTCAGTTGCCAGGCGAATTCCGTGCCCGGAACGGTGGAGAAATGGCTGGAGACCGCGGCCTGAAGGTGCGCCGCTGCCGCGAGCACCATGACAGAAATGAATAGGGACCGTTTCATCATCTGCTCCTTCCTTGGAAAAGGCATCTCACATCCGTGATACCTTGTTCATGAGATAGACGCGGCGCGGGCTGCACAAACAGGACCTTCGCGAGAATCTCTGTTCCTATTTGTGACAGGCTCGCCAATACAAAGATATAGGCAAAACACTGATTTCGTGTAAGGAATGTGCCTACCCCCAATTGAGGATAGGACGCTGGGAACGAGTCGAGAGCATGAGCCGGCGTTCAGGCACGCAACAACTCCTGAGCTTGGTCGATCGGCCTGCGTCTGCGAAGCCGAGCAATCAGCATTCCTGCGATGAATGCGACCACGAGGGCGCCCAGAGCGGGAAACACGACGATCTCCATGACGGATACCTCTTTGGCGGTCGGCAGGACCGTCGTCGTCCAGTCGATCTCGGCGAGTGTTGGAAGGTTCTCACGTCTGCCGGCGCTCACAAAACCGGCGTCCGCGAGACCGTTCGGCTCGTTGGGCAGATCCGCCGTGCCGCCGATGCCGTCAATCAGACGGATCGCGGGCTGTTCATTTGCGTTCGAACCGCCGCTTCCCAGGGATTCTGCGGGGTTGGCCAACTGGAGGGAAGAAAGCTCCGGGTACACGTACAACGTCGGTAGAACGCTGCCATCGGATGACTCCTGGCTGTCCATCGCCTGTTCCGACGCAGCGGGCGCACGGCCGCTCGACGGCCCCACCTGCCCGACCAGCGTCTGCTGAGACGGCACCCAACTCTTGTCGCTCAGCGTGACCGTCGTGTTGACCGCCTGCGCCGCAACCGCAGACATCAGCACGAAAACCATCGTGGATTTGCGCATTCTCATAATCCCTCCGAGTGCGATTACACCGATTATTGCTCAGGTCCCATTATCGCCCGGCGACCTTGCGGCGTTACCAAGCTCCGCGAGTCCACCCGTAGGCCTCGCGCATCCTCCGTGAACACTCTTCTAGTGTACCACAGTCGAACGCGAATGGCAAGGGAAAGCCTGGATGGACAATTGCGTCTTTTGCCGCCTGACCGGCCGGGCACTTGGGAAAATCGCCAAGCGTAATATTATAGGACGGGTCGTGAAGCGAAAGGATGGTGCATCATGCGAATACGAGTCCTCTTTCGGCACGCGATGATCTGCCTGGCGTTCAGTGCAGCGATAGCGGCGACAGCCGACGCCCAGTACCTCTCCCCCGGGCTCAATCCACCCGGCTGGGGATCCTACCTGTACTCGGGACCTTATTCCTATTATAGCGTCCCTTACCCGAATAACTTCTACTACAATTACAATACGCCCTTTCAGCCGCGAATCGGCACCTATCTCCCGAACCAGCCGACGCCTCCACCGCCGTACGCATTCCCCCAGCCGTATCCATTCTACTATCAGCCGCCGCTGTACACGCCCTGGTCCTACGTCCCGCCCTACTATCCGCCGAGCCTGGGCTGGCCGCAGTACTACCGATATCGATGGTACTACTCGTACCCGCAGTCCTATCAACGGCCTGTCTACCGATACCGGCCCCCTGTCAGGCGGCCGCAGCGCGTCGCGCCGGTGGGTGAATAGCCCGCCCGGCGGGTCCGGCGAACCGAGGACTTCTCACGACGATTGTCCTTGGGGTTCGGGCTCTTTCCTGAGCCGTTCGAACCAGCCGTAGAGAGTCGGCAACACCAGCAGCGTGGCCAGCGTCGACGTGAACAGACCGCCCACGACCACGGCGGCGAGCGGACGCTGAATCTCCGAGCCGGGGCCCGTGGCCGTCAGCATCGGGATCAGGCTGAACACCGTGATCGAGGCCGTCATCATGATCGGGCGCAGACGCGCTCCACATCCCGTGGACACGGCCTCCCGCAGGGGCATTCCCTCCCGGCGCAACTGGGTCACGCAGGAGACCAGCACCACGCCGTTGAGGACCGCGACGCCGAACAGGACGATGAACCCGACGGAAGCGGGCACCGAGAGGTACAGGCCCGAAATCAGCAGGCTGAACACGCCGCCGATCAGAGCGAACGGCAGATTGCACACGACCAACAGAGCCAGCCCGATGGAATTGAACGTGATGAACAGCAGCAGCAGGATCAGCCCCACCACCATCGGCAGGACGATCGCCAGCCGTCTCATGGCCTGCTGCTGATTCTCGAACTGGCCGCCCCAGGCGAGATAATAGCCGCCGGGCAGAGCCACCTTCTTTGCGATCTGCTCCTGGGCGTCCCGCACGACGCTGCCCATGTCCCGGCCTTTGATGTTGAATTCGATGCCCATGCGGCGTTGGCCGTCTTCCCGGCTGATCTGCACAGGACCATCGACGACGGCCACGTCGGCCAATTCCCTCAGCGGCACGCGAGCCCCGGCGGGCGAGTCGATCAGGATGTCGCCGATGGCCTGCACCGAGCTGCGTTTCTCTTCCGGGAATCGCACCGCGAGGTCGAAGAAACGGTTCTCCTCGTACACCTGCGAAGCCGCCTTGCCCCCCACCGCGATCTCCACGACGCTCAGAACGTCGTTGACGTTGATTCCGTAGCGGGCGATGCGATTGCGGTCGATCTGGACCGTGATGTAGGGCTGGCCCGCCACGACTTCCGTCACCAGATCGGTCACGCCGTCGATCGGCGCAACGACCTTGGCGATCTCCGCGGTCTTCTGCTGCAGGATGTCCGTGTCGTCGCCGAACAGCTTGATGATCACCTGGGCGCGGGTGCCGGCGACCATCTCATCGATTCGGCACTGAATCGGCTGGCTGAAGCCGAACGCGATGCCGGGGATCACCGCCACGGCATCGCGCATCTTGCCGAACAGCTCCTCGCGAGTCTTCGCGCTGGTCCATTTCGAACGC
>JBDKUU010000698.1:0-8134 GCA_039679525.1 Phycisphaerales bacterium
AAACTTGAAACTAAGATAACGAAGCGCGTCCGTGCGCTACACCTCTCACTTGGTGGTACGGTGGAGAACGATTGTAAAACTGGCCTGCGCCGTTCCTTCTGCAGGAGTGTGCGTGGCTTTGATTGTCTTTTCAGGTCCGGTCAGCTTGGGCATCGGAATCGTGTGCATCGCCCAGAGGCTGCCCATATCGTCGGACATCACCGACGGCAGCTCGCTGCCGGGCATGGTCCTGGCCATGTGGTTCATCGCGGCGTACATCTGGGCCGCCTGGATGGATCCTTCTGTGCTGTTGCGGGCGACCACCGTCGCCGCCTGTTCCGGCGTAATCGCATCGACCGCCACCGCTGCCGCCCCTTCGGGCCGCTCCACCTCCAGCGAGGCGGAATCGACTTCATCCCACACGCTGCCGAGCGACGCCACGAGCCGGCTGATCTCTTCGCGAGTGCCGACCACGCGGTAGACGCTTCGATTGCCCATGATCTCCGGCCTGGCGAGATTCTCCAATCCGCAGGCGCCGATCGTCCGATTGACGAAGGCGTCCGTCGAGACGAACATCGCAGTCTGCAGCTCCAAACGGCCCGCAAACCCCTTGTCTTCGACGACCATCGGCGGCATCCGCCCGCCGGTCTCCGTCGACGAGGTTCCCGCAGGCGCCACAGCCACGGTCCGCGTCGGCTCCGGCGCCGAGACCGGCGCCACAACCTGATAGACGACCGCTCCCAACAGCGCCAGCAGCGTAATCATCGCCGCGGCCGCCGTGAGCTTGCGGAACACGAGGTGAATGACTCCCGTGGCGCGTCGGGCCACAACCGGCTGCTCCTGCAAGAGCGTCTTTCGCTCGAGCGACTCCCGGATCTGTTCGAGCATATCGCCGGTAGCCTCGGCCGGGGGCAGCGAGCAGAACAGGGTCTTGCAGTTCTGAAGCTGCCGCAGCCGTTTGGCCACCGCCGGATCGTGAGCCGCCATTCGCTGCACCTCCGTCTTCTGACGGGGGGACAGCTCCCCATCTATGAAACTGCTCAGCAGTTCATCGAGATTTGGGTTCGGCTTCATTTCAGCATAGCCTCCAGAATATCCCTCAGACTGCTCCGGGCGCGGCTGAGCCGGCTCCTGACCGTTCCGAGCTCAATGTTCAGAACGTCAGCAATCTGCGCGTAATCCATGCCTTCAATATCCCGGAGCACAACCACGGCCCGCTGGGGCTCTTCGAGCTGCATCAAGCACTTCTTGGCCAGCTCGCAGAGTTCCCGGCTCTGGGCCACGGCGGCCGGATCGAGCGCTCGTTCGTCGCTGAGGCATTCCCTCAACGACTGCGAGGCCGTTCCGTCCGGCTCCGTCGTTTCTTCAGCATCCAGGGATCGAGTGGCCGTCCGGCTGCTTCGCTGGCAATGGTTCAACGTCAGATTCACCGCGATGCGAAACAGCCAGGTGTAAAAGCTGCTCTTGCCCTGGAACTTGTCAATGCTCTCTATCACTTTGACAAACGTTTCCTGGGCAAGTTCCGCTGCATCGTCGGGATTTCCGCACATTTTGAGAACGACGTTGTAGATGCGGTTCTGGTACCGGAGGATCAGCCGCTCCATGGCCGTTGTGTCGCCCATTTGCGACTGCTGCACGAGCACGGAATCGTCGATATTGATATTCGCCGCCCTCGAGTACACCGTTACCTCAAAACGAGCCTATCCACGAATACGCCGCCCTTTTGCGGGGAGCCCGCCCGCGCCGAAACGGCGTCGGAGGCCCCACCGGAGACTACCAGTACAGGGGCTTTCTATCATCGCAGATTGGCCCCGCGAGGTCAATGGAATTCGAGTCAATGTACGGCTCGCGTACACCCGTTTCTTATCGGAACCTCGTCCACGTTCGTTGCGTTTGTCATGCGAAGCGAAGCGGCGAAACGGATGAAGATGAAGGTTCTGAGACTTCCCCTGGGGCTTTGCCCTCGCTGTTCCACACATCTACGACCTGTCGAGATCCGGAGCGTTGAAAGCGTCCAAGAGCGGGGGCGCTGCCCCCGGCCCCCCGAGATTTTGCGCTTTGGGCCAGAGGCATGATAGACAAGATGGCGACTTCGCCGAAACAGCGGGATCGTCCAAACCGCGGAACCGGGCTCCGCCGGCATCATGCCTCTGGCCCAAGGCGCAGAATCCCCCCCCACACGCCCGCCGCGCGTGTCCGGTCCGCCGGAGATGTGGAGAACAACGAAGGCACGCCCCCCCCCGGGCATGGAGCGCCCCTCCGGGGCGAGGGCGGTCGTGCAGGGAGGGGTTTACCGCATTAGGGCCTCCGGCTTGAACGCGAACGAAGCGTTCGTTTACGGGACCGGACCTTGTGCGGGGGCGGGCAACTCCGCTCTCACGCTGGTGGCCCAAAGCGTCAAACCCCCGACGCCCTCGGCGCCAAACGCTGCTGCGCGTCGGGGCGTCGGAATCCGTATCCGCTCGTCCCCGCAATTCCGTGAAGAACCGAGATGTTGCGCGTCGCGCCAGCGGCATGGCAGGTGAATCCGGGACCTTGCCAAGACGACGAAGTAACGCCCACCGTCGAACCCGGCTCTGCCGGCATCATGCCTCTGGCTCAAAGCGAAAAATCCCCCTCACACGCCCGCCGCGGGCGTGTTCGATCCGCCGAAGATATGCCGAAGATATATAGAACAACGAGTGCGGACGGAGGATAGTTCTTCTGCGTCTCCCCGCCGACGCCCGCAAAGCGACAAACGGTCCTTTCGAATCCGTCAGGACATCTCCGCGTCGACGAAATCACGAGGGCGAAGGGATGATGCGTCCCACGCGAACACCGATTCGGGTCCACATCAGTACTCATCAAAACGCCGGGGCCCGCACCACTGTGGCGCGGGCCCCGGAATCGAACTGCGTTTTTGCGGCCGAAGATTCGTCGCGATCCTATTTCGCTCCGAAGAGGTAGTTGAGCTCGAACGCCGACAGGGCCCTGTCGTAGAGATGGACCTCATCGAGGGCCCCGTTGAACGGGTTGCCGCCGTTGGCCTCGCACGAGCCGAACTGCATCGCGGCCTCGGCGTCAGACCCGAACGAGAACGCCCCTTCGCCGGTCATCTTGCCGTTGAAATAGAACCGGGCGTTCGTCCCGTCGAAGGTCACCAGCACGTTGGCCCATTCCCCGACCGGGAGCACCGGGTTGCCGCTGGCCGGATAGACCTCGGTGCGCGAGAACGACACGGCCCCCGTCGTCTGGTTGGCCTCAAGCTGCCACATCATCTGATCGATCGCCCAGGAGTCGCGTTTGCCGATCAGACCCTGGTAGGACGAGGTCAGGCCGCCCCACTTGGCCCAGAGCGAGACGCTGAGCTGGCCCGTTGAGGCGGAGGGGTCCCACGTGCCAAGGTTGACGTACTGGCCGCCCGCGCCGTTGAACAGCATGGCCTTGCCCATGCCGGCGGAACCGTCGACGTAGGCCGGATCGCCCATCGCTGTGCCGTCGTGGCCGCTGCCCGAGCCATCGGTCACGTCGTTCTCCAGGGCGTAGTAGGCCACGCCGGCCCCCGGATCGCTGGAGCCCTTGCGGCCGACGCGGACATCATCGACGTAGATCCGTCCGATGCCGCCCGCCTTCGGATTGGCCTTGTCGCCCACGCCGATCGTCAGCTTGGCGACCTTCGCCATGTTCACGCCGGCGAAGCTCTTGAGCGGGAAGCGGACCTCGGTCCAGGCGCCCGACGTCACGGCCGCAGCATCGGTAGCCGTGGCCTTCTTGCCGCCGCTGTCCTCGACCGTCACGTACAGGTTCTCGGGGCTGTTGTACTGGGGCGAACTGATCACCGCGCCCTGCCAGGCGCCGGAGACGCCGCCGCCGGCCGAGATGCTGTCGAACTGGTACGTCCGATTGACGCCGGCCTCGTGCGAGGTCACGCACAGGCCGATGTAGACCGGGTCTTCCATCGCGATGAACGCCGAGCCCAGCGAGGTCCAGTTCTTGCCGTCGGCGGAGACGAAGCCGTTGAGATTGCCGCCGACCCGCTCCATCTTGACCCAGTACGGAGGAGCGATCGCCACCGCGCTGTCGACGCTGGTCGAAGCACCGTTCAGCGTGTCGCGGCATTGGAAGCT
Source organism: Phycisphaerales bacterium (assembly GCA_039679525.1). Classification (GTDB taxonomy): domain Bacteria; phylum Planctomycetota; class Phycisphaerae; order Sedimentisphaerales; family Anaerobacaceae; genus PLanc-01. The sequence continues at coordinate 4,086 of JBDKUU010000698.1, forward strand.
GGCGCCGTTGCCGCCGGTGGCGGTGATCACGATGCTGGCATGGGTCGAGCCGCCGTTGAGGCTGTCGCGAATCATCACGCCGCCCTTGGCCCAGGTGTTGGTTCCCGTGCCGTTGCTCGTCACGCGGGCGGTCATCGTGCCGTCGCCGCTGAGGGTCTTGTAGGCGTAGGTGAACTCATCCGAGTTGCCCCAGATGTCCGTGCCGGCCCCGGTGAGCGTCATCTTGCCGCCGGTCTCCGTCACGTCGACGACGCCCAAGGCCGGATAGCCCCGGACGTACAAGGACAGGTCCGTGATGCCGTCGGTGGTCCAGTTCTGCTGCGGATCGAACTCGCGTTCGGCCTCGCTGAAGAACGGGGTCTTGCTGTTGTCGTAATCCATCGGCATCGACTGCCGGCCGCTCTGGACGATTGTCTGCTCGGCGAACGGAGCCGTCATGTGGCCCACTGTCGAACCGCTGTTGTTGTTGGTCAGGCCGTCGATCCATGCCTGATAGATGCGGCTGCCCTCGTCGTCCATGTAGCCCTCGAAATCGTCGACGGCCAGGAATTCGGTCGTCGAGAAGCTCCAGACGTCGCCCGGCCGAACCGTGCCGTCCCCGGCGACCTCATCGACCTTCCAGTAGTAGGTCTTGCCGTATTCGAGACCCCCGGCCTGGTAGGCGACGTCGGTCACCGTGTCGGCCGCAGCGGTCCCATTGACCACGGCCTGCCTGTCGCCGCTGAGACACACCTGGTGCGAGACCGCCTCGCGTCCCGGCCGCCAGCTCAGCGTCGGCTCCAGGGCAGCGCCGTCCGACCCGTCGGCCGGAGTGGGCTCGCGGGCCGCCACCGGAACGTAGACGAAGCGAACCTCGCCCAGGCCGGTCTGCGGCACGACGCCGCCCCAGTTGCTCTGGATCGTGAGCTTCACGAACTTCGCTTCGATTCCGCCCAGGTCGATCTCCGAGCCTGTATAGGTGTCCAGCCCGAAGGCCCGCGGAATCTCCACGGTCTCGAACGGGGTCCAGGTCTGGCCGTCGGTCGAGTACTCGACCAGGGTCTCGCGGGCGCCGAAGCCCACGAAAGACTCCACCTTCTGGTTCGAGTTCCACACGGTCATGCTGACAAGCTTGCAGACCCGCGGGAACTTGTACTGAATCCAGCCGGGCAGCGGCTGGCCCTTGCCGGTGAGCCACATGTCCGTGTCGAGAGTGGAGTGCTGACCGCCGGCGCTGAGGCCCGCGCCGTTGACCGTCTTCTCCGGACCCATGCCCGCCGTGAACGAGCTGGCGGCGGCGGTCACGCCGGTGAGCGTGTACGAATAGGGTTCGGCCGTGAAGTTCCAGACCGCGCCCTTGAAGGTGGCCGGCGCCGCGGGGGCGTTGACCTCGTCCACGCGCCAGTAATAGGTCTTGCCGTATTCGAGCACGCCTTCCGGATCGAACGTCGCCCCGGTCTGGCCGGCGCTGGCCAGCACGCCCAGCGGGTTGGCAACCGTGGCGTTGTTGACGTCGTCGAAATTCGTGCCGAAGTAGACGTCGTGCGTCTCGGCGAACGGGCCCGACTTCCAGCTCAGAACCACCTCGCGGGCGATGTCGGAAGCCGCGGTGGCCGGCGTCGGATTCTGGGCGCCGAACTTGTTCTTCACAACCGTCGGGACGTACTCGCCCTCATAGAGCTTGGCGCCATCGATCCAGAACTCCGCGAGGGCGTAGCCCAGGTGCAGGGTGACCTGTCCCGGGCTCACATCGCTGGCGATCATGGAGGTCGTCGTGTGGTACTCGGCCCATTTGTCCGTCATCGTGACGACGGCTGACCCGAGATCCGTCCACGGATCCGCGCCCAGCTCGGGTTTCATAGTGGCCTGCAGAGTTCCCGTCTTGCACTTGAGAAAGACGGAGAACGTGTACTTTTTGCCGCTCTTGAACGTGATCGACGGCCGGGTGGCAAGGCCGATTGCGTAGTTGTTGGCGCCCAGGGTGGTCACGTTGACATGCAGGCAGTAGTTGCCTTCGATCGGCCCCTGGGGCGACGCGGCCCCGACGCAGTCTTTCACCACCTCCTGCGTGCGGACGCCCGGCGAATTGGCATAGCCCGCCCATGGCGTCAAGGCGCCCGATTCGAAGCCGCCGTTCTCTATCAGATTCGTGACTACCTGAGCCTGGCCCGGGAGCGCCGCCCACCCGATCAATAAGGCCATGGCCAACCAGACAACGCGAGATCTCATGGTTTCTCTCCTTCCTTCCGGGTCGCTGTGCGACCGGACTCCGTGGGTTTGGACCGAACTGAACTTCTGAGGAATAGACATGAGCACGGCACAAAACGCCGGGGCCCGCACCACGATGGTGAGGGCCCCGGGAAAGAGCTGCTTTTGATCGAGGACCCGCAACGACCTTATTTGGCCCCTGCCAGGTAGCTGATCTCGAACGACGACAGCGTCCTGTCATAGATGCGGACATCGTCGATGGCGCCGTTGAACGGGTTGCCGCCGCCGCCCACGCTGTCGCCGATGACCATCATCGCGGTCGGATCGGTGCCGAACGTGAAGTTGCCTTCCGCGACGACCTGGCCGCCGATGTACAGCTTGGCCTTGGCCCCGTCGCAGGTCGCGGCGATGTAGGTCCACTCCCCGGTGGGAATGGTCGTGCCCACGAGCTCCGCCTCGGTCCGCTGGAGCCGCACGACGCCGGTCGTGATGTTGGCTTCGATCTGCCACATCATGTCGTTGACCGCCCAGCCATCGCGTTTGCCGAGCATGCCCTGGTAGAACGTGGTCAAGCCGCCCCACTTCTCCCAGAGAGACAGGCTCAATTGACCCGTCGAAGCGGACGGGTTCCACGTGCCGATCGTGACGCGCTGATCCGTGCCGTTGAACAGGATGGCCTTGCCCATGCCGGCGGGACCGTCGATGTAGGTCGGAGCGCCGACCACAGTGCCGTCATAACCGTTGCCCGAACCGTCCGTCACGGCGTCTTCCATGGCGTAGTAGGCCACGCCGACGCCCGGATCGCTGGAGCCCTTGCGGCCCACGCGGATGTCGTCGACGTAGATCCGGCCGATGCCGCCGGCCTTCGGGTTGGCCTTGTCGCCCACGCCGACAGTCAGCTTCGCGACCTTCGCCATGTTGACGCCGGTGAAGCTCGACAGCGGGAAGCGGACCTCGGTCCACTTGGCCGATGTCACGGCGGCAGGGTTGGAGGCCGTGGCCTTCTTGCCGCCGCTGTCCTGCACCGTCACGTACAGGTTCTCGGGGCTGTTGTGCTGGGACGCGAGGATGACCGAACCCTGCCATGCGCCGGAGACGCCGCCGCTTGACGAGATGCTGTCGAACTGGTACGTCCGGTTGACGCCCGCCTCGTGCGAGGTGACGGCCAGGCCGATGTAGACCGGGTCCTCCATCGCGATGAAGGCCGAACCCAGCGAGGTCCAGTTCTTGCCGTCCGCGGAGATCGAGCCGGTGAGATTGCCGTCCATCTTCTCGAGTTTCACCCAGTACGGAGGAGCGACCACCGCCGTGCTGTCGTAACTGGTCGAAGCCCCGTTGGTCGTGTCGCGGCACTGGAAGCTGGCGCCGTTGCCGCCGGTGGCGGTGATTGCGATCGTGGCATGAGTCGAGCCGCCGTTGAGGCTGTCGCGAATCATGACGCCGCCCTTGGCCCAGGTGTTGCTTCCCGTGCCGTTGCTGGTCACGCGGGCGATCATCGTGCCGTTGCCGCTGAGGGTCTTGTAGGCGTAGGTGAACTCATCCGAGTTGCCCCAGATGTCCGCGCCGGCCCCGGTCAGGCTCATCTTGCCGCCGGTCTCCGTCACGTCGACGACGCCCAGAGCCGGATAGCCCTGAACGTACAGAATCAGATCGGTGATGCCGCTGCCGGTCCAGTTCTGCTGCGGATCGAACTCCCGCTCGGCCTCGCTGAAGAACGGGGCCTTGGTGTTGTCATAGTCCATCGGCATCGACTGGCGGCCGCTCTGGACGATCGACTGTTCGGCAAAGGGGGCTGTCATGTGGCCCACTGTCGAGCCGCTGTTGCTGTTAGTCAGGCCGTCGATCCAGGCCTGATAGATGCG
>JBDKUU010000699.1:0-3133 GCA_039679525.1 Phycisphaerales bacterium
ACTGAGGGTATCTGGCCCCAGTACGGCCGTTTGTGTTTGCCTTGGCGTCGCCTCGCGGGTGCCCCCGCTACGCGAACCCGGTTATTCGGTTGTCATAATCAGGCCGCCAGTTGGGCAACCCGAATCCAGTCGAGTGTGATCGTCACATCGTCGGCGGCCGCGTTCTTCAGGCAGAACGTGGGCACCATGATGAGACCGGCTGGGAAGTCCGCGGCTGCGATATCCGCCGCGCTGATCGCTGTCCCCGTCAGAACTCCGTCCACGTATCCCTGGATCGTCGTCCCGTTGCAGTACAGCCCCAGCACGTTGTACGTGTCGGCGACCAATGTGACGTAGTCGTCGTCGTGCTCGTTCTGGGCCTGGCCGGTCGTGTCGTATACCAGGTCGAGGATGTCGCCGTCGCCTTCCTTGTTCTGGAAGCCGATGCTGCCTTCGGTCTGCAAGGTCCCGGCATCGACGATCAGATCGCCGGAGGGAGCCGCTGCCGCGACCATCAGCCCGAGGAACCAGCCGCCCTTCGTATTGGCGATCTGCGATGCCTTCACCCGGGCTTCCAGGGCCCACGCGGCGCCGCCGCTCACCGTGATGGGACATCCCGTCCATTGCACCTCCGCCGCCTCGTTGTCCGCGGTCGCGAAGATGGTCAGAATGCCCTCTCCTGCGGTTCCCGGCAACACGTTGATGACGCTGCTGGTATCCGCGAACCGGGCCTCCGGCGGATGTTCGCCGTGCGTGAAATCGCAATCCAGCAGCGAGCCGCTGAACGGGTGCGATCGCATGCCGGTGAGATTGAAGTTGGACCAGATCGCCTCTGTCGGCATGGCCGTCGCCGCCCGGGAACGCTCCGAAACTCCGCTGTTGGCCAGGGCGGAACTGTCCGTCTCCCCCTTGCACTCGACGAGTTCGACGACGTCTCCGTCGGCCGTGGCTGCTTCGATCGCATACGCGATCGGGGAGCCGACCACCGTGTCGTCCACCTTGCCGTCCGCGGCACCGTAGATGGTCGCCCCGGCACTGAACGCCCCTGCGGCAACCCCTTTGAATGTTCCACCCTGGCACCAGGTGCGAATGGCCAGGGCCGCACCGCTGGCCGCGTAGGCCTCCCCCACGCCGATCCCCACCTCGCCGGCGTCGGCGTAGACCACGGTACTGCCCGAGATCTTCACCCTTCGAAACGCCTCGATTGCCTCGCCCGTCGTCATTGTGATCGGGCTATCGCTTTGCTTGCTCATCTGTGTTCTCCTTATGGGCCCCGGTGCAGCCTCTGATCGCCGCTATTCCAGATGCCACCTGGTGTGATTGTCAGACGGTCACGCGGCCGGCCGCCGCCTTCCCGCTTCGGTTGCGAACCGGACGCTGCTGCTCGCTCGCGAGGAATCTGCTGTACGACTCCGGCTGCTCGGCCTGAACCCGGCGCATCGCCTCGGTCATCGAGATCTTCTCATCCCGGCTGATCCGCTTGCTCTCCGCGATGAAGTCCACGTCCCCGCCGGACGCGTCGGAATCGTGGTATTCGATCCCTTTGTCGCCTTTCGGGGTTTCTGCCGCCTCTTTCTCCAGCCGGTCGTGACGCTCCGCCTTGGCCTCCATCACGGTCCACCCGGCCTCGATCGCCTCCATGGCGAACGCCGGATCTTTGGGGAACGCGGCCTTCAAGTCCCCCACCCGCCTACGCTCCTCCGCCTTCACCGCTGCTGCCGCCGCCTCGACCTGGGCGGCCGAAGCGGTCTCGACTTTCGATTGTTCGGACATGCTATTCTCCTTTGCTTGAACTGGTAGTTGCAGGGTTTGAATTTCCGTGATTGCGTCGATCAGTCCCATCTGCACGGCCGCTGGGGCCAGCCACACTCGGCCGGTCGCCCATTCTGCCGCCTGCTCGCGCGATACCTTGCGGCCCGCCGCGACCTGGTCGATGAAATGGCTATTCATACCGTCGATCACTTCCTGGACGGCGGCGATCTGGGAGTCCGTGATCTTGTCCAACCCCATCCCCTTGTGCTCGCCACTGCGGATGACAACGGTCCGGATCCCCCACTTGTCCTCGAGACCGCTCCAGTCCGTGTAATAGGTGTAGACGCCGATCGAACCCACCTCCGCGTTGGCGTTCGCCTCGATCCTGCGGGCACTCGTTGCCAGCCAGAAGGCGCCGGACGCCCCGAGATCCTCGATCACCGCCGTCACCGGCTTGATCGCGTCCGCCGCCCGGATCGCGGCGGCCGTCTCCATGCCCCCGGCAACCTGGCCGCCCGGACTGGTGATCTGCATTTCGATTCGTTTGACTGCGGGGTTCGCAACCGCCTGCCCCAGCATGGCCCGTATCTCGTCGTAGCCCGTGATTCGGGATCCGTAGACGATCTTCAATACGGCCGGAACTGTCTTGAGCAGAACGCCGGTGACCGGGATGACCGCCTTGTCACTCTCCACGCGGATCGACAACGGGGCGTCGATCTGGACCGCCGACAGGTTATCCCCCACCCGCAACTCCGCGAGAGACGAAAAGAACAGCCGGGCGGCACAAGGCTCCATCATCCAGGGCTCTCTCGCATATTGCATCACAACTGGATCACGCATCGTCGGTCTCCTCGTCATCGTCCGGATTCTCTTGCGTCGGTTCTTCCTCCTCACCGTCGTCCTGTGTCTCGTCCTCACGATCGACGTTGTTATCCCTGGAAGTCTTGTCCCGGATACCGGCCGGCGTTTCGGCCTTCGCCGGTTCACGGCCGCAGAACATTCGCCAGTCCACTTCTTTCCCAGTCTTGGTCTTGATGTTCTCCGCGACCTCGATTGCGTCGAGCACTTCCTGTTCGACTGCAGCGACGACCTCCTCCCTATCCAGGTTCAGCTCCTTCAGTACATGGGCGTGAGTCGTCAGGCACCGATCGATCTTGACTCCGTGGGCCTGGGCCTCCTTGAGCTGGTCGATCCAGGGGAACGAGGGACGGATCCACTCCACCACGATCTCGTCCTTCGGGGCTTTGACGCCCGCGTCTTTCAGCAGTACCGGGAGCCACCATTCGACCATCGGCTGATACTGATGGTCCTCCGCGCCGTCCTGCCCTTCGCAGAACGTCTGATACGCCTGCTCCAGGATCGCACGGCTCTGGCTGTAATTGGCCATCGACCAGTCCAGCAT
>JBDKUU010000700.1:0-2138 GCA_039679525.1 Phycisphaerales bacterium
GGGAACGGGGGTTTCGGCCGGGGCATGCCCCGCAGCCCCTCGATCGAGGCCATCAGGGCCGTCTCCTCGCCGCAGACGAAAGCCCCCGCCCCCTCCATCACGTGGCAAAGAATGTTGTGACGGCCGCCGAACACCCCCTTGCCGAGGAGCCCGGCTTTTTCGGCGTCCGCCACGGCTTTTCGAATTCTCTGCACGGCCAGCGGGTACTCGGCCCGCACGTAGACGAAGGCCTCGTCCGCCTCGATCGCCCTCGCCGCGATCATGATGCCTTCGAGCACGCGGTGCGGATTGCCTTCCATCAGGCTGCGGTTCATAAACGCGCCGGGGTCGCCTTCGTCGGCGTTGCAGATCACGTATTTCTTCTCAGACTTCTCCGCGAGAGTCAGAGTCCATTTCTTACCGGTGGGGAAGCCGCCGCCGCCGTGTCCGCGAAGGCCCGACGCGGCGATCTCCTCGCAAATCTGCTGGGGCTTCATCTGCGTGTAGGCCCGCCGGGCCGCCTCGTAACCGCCCTTGGCGATGTACTCGCGGATGTCCTCCGGGTCGATGTTGCCGCAGTCGCCCAGGATCTCGCGATGCTGGCGTTTGTAGAAAGGAACGTCGTGCGTCTTTTCGAAGGTCGAGCCTGTGGCCGGGTCTTTGTAGAGCAGCCGGGTCACAGGACGATTGCCGACGAGCGTCTCTTCGACGATGTCCTTTACGTCCTCCGGCTTGACGTGCACGTACAAGTAGCCGTCGGGCTCGACGGTGACCAGCGGCCCCGCCTGGCAGAAGCCCTGGCATCCGCTGTGGGACAAGAAGACGTCGCCGCCGCAGCGGTCTTTTCCCAGTTCGACGACGACTTTGAGATTGCGTCCTTCGAGCTCGCTCTTCAGCGCCGCCAGGACTTTCAACGAACCATTGGCGACGCAGCCGGTCCCGGCACAGACGATGACCCGCCGGGCGATCGCGGCCCGCGACTCCTTATATTGACGCCCCACTGCTTCGAGGTTGATCTGTTCACTCATTTGCCTTGCTCCTGCTCCATGATGGCCTTGATCAGCTCGACTGCCTTGGCGGGCGTCACCTGGCCATGGACTTCATCGTTGATCGTCATCACCGGAGCCAGCCCGCACGCCCCCAGGCACGAGACCGTCTCCAGCGTGAAGAGCATGTCATTGGTGGTCTTTTTGCTGTCGCTGAGCTTGAGCAGCTCGCAGACGGCTTCCTTGATGCCGGTGGAGCCCTTGACGTGGCAGGCCGTGCCGTCGCAGACGTGAATCACGTAGCGACCCTTGGGCTCCAGGGCGAAATGGGCGTAGAAGCTGGCGACGCCGAAGACCCGGGCCGGCGAGAGCCCCAGCGACGTGGCGATATACGACTGGACCTGCTCGGGCAGGTAGCGATACTCGTGCTGGACCTCCTGCAGGATCGGGATCAGCTTCGACGGATCTCGGTTGTACTTGTCGATGATCTGGCAGACCTTCTCGAATTTGCGCAGACCCTCGGCGGATTCTGTTTTCTGAATGTTCCCCATGGTTGCTCCTTGATGACGACAAAAATCAGGCTTGAACCTCTTGTGCCTGGGCAATCGCCCCGGCAGGTCTGAGCCGGGCGGCCAATTTGCTCGAAAGCACAGCCAGGCTGGCCGCCAGGTCGACGCGTTCGAGAATGACGTTCTCGGGGACGATCAGCTTGGTCGGCGTAAAGTTCCAGATCGCCTGGATGCCTGCGTCGATGGCGAGCTGCGCGACGTTCGCGGCTGCCTCGGCGGGCACGGCCAGGATTGCGATGTGAACGTGGAGACGACTCGCCAGATTGCCCAGTTTATCGATGGGCAGGACCTCTTTGCCGTGGATGGTCTGGCCGATCTTGCCGGGATCGTTGTCAAACAGGGCCACGACGTTGAGTCCTTTGCTCTCGAAGCCGCGATACCCGGCCAGAGCGGTGCCGAGGTGACCGGCGCCGATGATGAAGGCGTCGGTCACGTTGTCCCAGCCGAGGAACCTCTCGATGGCTTGAATCAGCTCCGCCACAGGAAAACCCACTCGCGGCTGGCCGGTGACGCCGATCGACTCGAGGTCCTGTCGAACCTGGATCGGCTCAAGCGCCAGGGCCGTCGCCAACTGCGAACTGCTCATCGCGGTCTGGCTCTCCTG
>JBDKUU010000701.1:0-13628 GCA_039679525.1 Phycisphaerales bacterium
CAGGGGGACGAATCCGCTCGCAGGGCCATCGAGGTGTTCGTCTATCGGATTCAGAAGTACATCGGAGCTTACACCGCGGCCCTGGGCGGGGTGGACGCGATCGTCTTCACGGCGGGCATCGGCCAGAACAGCGATGTGATCCGCGGGGAGGTTCTGCGGCCGTTCGCTTATCTCGGCCTGGCAGTCGACGACGTCGGGAATCGCCAGGGCCGAACGGTCATCTCCACGCGAGAATCGAAGGTCTATGCCATGGTGATCCCCACCGACGAGGAACTCGTGATCGCCCGGGACACGTACGAGCTGGTCGCTCGCCCCGTCCATGCGGTCGGACAGCGGCCCTGATGCCCGTCATTGCCATGACAGCGAGGTCCCGGGCGGGAGCATGACCTTCAGGCGGCGGGGCAGAATGTCGAAGCGGAAGCGACGATTCTCGATCGGCTCGCCGTCCACGTCAAGCCGCATGGTTTGGTCGAGTTCCAGCGTCAGAGAGGGGACCTGTCTGTAGAAGAGATACTCATTGTCCTGGGCTTCGACGTCCCTCAACTCGCTCAGGACGCGGCCGGACTGGAGCAGGCCGGCGTCGTGGATCACCATCAGATCGAGCAAGCCGTCGTCGAGCGCGGCCTTGGGGGCCACGGGAATGCCTCCCCCGGCCTGTCGCCCATTGCCCACCGTGACCACGATCAGGTTGCCCTCCCATCGTTCATCGGGGAGCGTCAGGCGGGCAGGGTAAGGGGTGATGGCAAGGGCCTTGAGAAGTCCCGTTACGGCGTAGGCCAGTCCGCCGAGGACCTTCTTGGCAGCCGCGGGGGTCTTGGCTGTGACGTCGGCGCCGAACCCGCCGGTGGCCACGTTGATGAAGAACCGATCGTTGACGTGGCCCACGTCGATCATGCGGGGCGCGCCTTTCCAGGCGAGTTCGAGCGCCAGGGCGGGATGGTCCAGGGGGATGCCGCAACTACTGGCGAAGTCGTTCGCGGTGCCGAGCGGGATGACGGCTAATGCGGGTTCCGGCGAGATGTTGGCGGCCAGCATCGCGTTGAGCACTTCGTTGATGGTGCCGTCTCCTCCGGCGGCGATGAGCACCTCGCCGATTGCGTCGGACCGCTCCGAGATGAAACGTGCGGCGTCGCCCTGACGCTCGGTCACATGCAGCTCGACTCGGTGATCGTGCTGTCGGGCCCATGTTACCGCTTCTCGCAGGCCTGGGTCTTCCGCATTCTTGCCGTTGACGATAGCGCGAATGGACTTCAGATCATGAGAGCTCATGCACGCTCCCTCCTAGTGACTTCTTGTCACGAATCTTCACGCCTGGAACCGAGTATACGTATAACTACGTAGAACCGTGCTGCCTTATCCGCGCGAATCGTAGGGGAAATCCTTAATCTATACTCCACGAAGGGAGAATCCCTGTCACGTGAATACGCCCAATTGCGACACGGGGTCGAATCATTGCTCTATGCGGCTGATAACGCTGATCTATACAAGGAATTGGCGAGGAATAGAGGCGTAATTTTTCTGATTTTGCTTGACGATACCGGTTGAGGGCGTGTAAACTTATCTTGATTTTGGTGGGGAGCGTACTTTCCTCCCTCAAAAAGGATGCTCCTCAGCAAAACCACTGCGTTACATTTTGTAGTAGCGAGGGGTCAAAAGGAGCAGTACTGTGAGTAAATGCAAGGTGAAGTGGTTCGATGCGAAGACAGGGTTCGGCTTCATCACGCCGGACGACGGAGGCGAGGACCTGTTTGTGCACTTCTCGAACATCGAGGCGGACGGGTTCAAATCGCTGCTGGAAGGCCAACTGGTCGAGTATATGGTAGGCCAGGGACGCAAGGGTCCACAGGCAACGCAGGTACGCCTGTGCTAGGCCAAGTCTGGTAAGACCAAAAGGTCGCAGGTCCCGTCGATGAGACGGGACCTTTTTTTGTTCCTTCTCTGATGCGAGCAACACGGTGGACGGCCGGAACGTAGCGCTTGGGCATCAGACGAACCGGTCCGGGTGGTCGCGCGGGACTCCTCCGACAAGAGGGTCGGGATCCGACTCAAGGCCATTGCGTCGAAGACTACGAAGCTCTCCGTCCAGGTCGGCGCCTTCGACGACGACGGCAAGACGCAGCGGATCTACGGCGCCATTCGGGGACACCCGAAGAAACCCGCCGCGGAAACCCCTGATGAGTTTTGACAAACAAAACCAGTAATGCAAGCCCGTGGATTGCTGGGCGCCATGTCTACGCCTCGTAGACATGCTCCACGCGAAGAACAGACATGCTTACGATGCGTAAGCATGGCGCCCGACCAGGGATTGCCGAAGTTGCTCGTCAAAACCCATTAGAAGCGGCGTCGTCCGCAGGTCCTTCGCGGCCGGCCATTGGGTGAACCGGCCGGACGCGGCTCGGCTGGATCGCCGCGGCCGTCGTCACGGCTTGACGGTGAGAGTTCGGTCGCACCGCGGGCACCGGATGATCCCGGCCGGGAAATTCGGGGGAATCTTGAGTTTCAGCCCGCACTCGCACGTCAGGAACTGGAAGCCGTTGACCTTGCGCATGATGTCGCCGACCTGGTGGGCCTGCTTCTGTGGCGTCTCCGGAGCGGGGGCCCCGGCTTGTCCTTGCCGGATCTGGACTTCGTCGCCTGTCAACGCGGCCGCCGGGACGATACTCTTGCCGTGAGTCACCGTCGCGTACGCCTGGGCATAGTCCTTATAGGAAGCGCCCTGCGACATGTTCCGCAGAATGCGAATCCGCTCGGAGATCGGCGGGTGCGTACTGGTCAGATCGGACAACTCCCTGTGCCCTCGTTTCTTGAAGGGATTGGCGAAGAACAGGGGGGCCGTAACATCATTCGCGGCGGCCAGTTGCGGCGAGGGATCGTTGGCGATCTTCTCCAGAGCGCTGGCGAGGCCTTCCGGATAGCGGGTCAATCTCGCGCCGCCGGCGTCGGCCAGGTACTCGCGCCGTCGGGAGAGGGCGAAATAGAGCAGTTGCGCCATGATGGGGGCCAGGATGGCCGCCAGGAGGGTGATCAACAAGATGACGGCCTGGGCTTGCCCGTTGCCTCGGTTGTCGGACGAGTATCGGCGGCGCGAGTGCATGGAGTCATAGAACATTCCCCGAGTAAAGACCTGGGAGAGCAGGACAATGCTGCCCAGCATGATCCCCGCCAACGTCATATAGAGGATGTCCCGGTGGAGGATGTGACTCATCTCGTGGGCGACCACGCCCTGGAGTTCGTCGCGGTTGAGCCGGGCCAGCAGGCCGGCGGTCACGGCGATAGAAGCCGACTGGGGGCTTCGGCCGGTCGCGAAGGCGTTGGGGGCCGGGTCGTTGATGATGTAGACCTTGGGCATCGCCGGCAGGCCGGCCGCGATCTTCATCTCCTCGACCACGTTGAACAACTGCGGATGGACGTCGTGCGTGATCTGTTTGGCCCCGCTGGCGGCCAGCAGGATCTGGTCGCCGGAGGAGAGGCTGATCAGAGAGAGGACCAGCCAGATCACGGCCGCGATGCCCAGGCCGAAGATGCCGCCGTCCGGGCCGACGGCCGCCATGCCGATGACAAAGCCCAGGGCCAGCAGCACGACGGCCATCAGGACCATCAGGAGGATGGATTTCCGTTTATTGGTTTGGATGAGTTCCCACATAATCAGGAGAAACTGACCTTGGGCGCTTCACGCTCCAGGGCCGTCTCGACCTGGAAGAAGTCGCGTTTGGTGAACACGAACATCCCGGCGATGACGTTCGACGGGAACATCTGGATCTTGTTATTGTAGAAGAGCACCTGGTCGTTGTAGTTCTGCCGGGAGAAGGCGATCTTGTTCTCGGTGCCGGTCAGCTCTTCCTGGAGGGCCAGGAAGTTCTGGTTGGCCTTGAGCTCGGGGTAGTTCTCCACGACCAGCATGAACTTGCTCAAGGCGTCGGCGAGCTGGCCTTCGCTCTTGGCGATGTCGGGCACGCTCTTGGCGCCCATCGCCGCGCTGCGGGCCTTCGTAATGGACTCGAAGGTCTCCCGCTCGTGCTTCATGTAGCCTTTGGCCGTCTCGACGAGGTTCGGAATCAGGTCGTGCCGGCGTTTCAACTGCACGTCGATTTGCGCCCAGGCGTTGTCCACCTGGTTCCGCGAGCCGACCAGGCCGTTGTAGATGCCGATCGCGACGATCGCCACCAGGGCCAGAATGCCCAACAATACGATTACCGCCACCAATGCTCCCATGGGGTCTCCCTTCAGTTCGACAGAATGAGACTACGGTTTCTTTTTGACTATGAACAAGGCCGCCAGGATCGTCACGGCCGCGATGCTTACCAGAATCAGCGAGGTAATGGTCAGTCCTTTCATTAGAAGACACTCATCGTCAGTCTGCAACGCGATACGCGCGCCTGTGCGTTCTACCTCGATTGCTCCAGGCCGTCCAGTCGGTTGCACTCGATGCGAGCCATCACGATCCGCTCGTAAGGGTTCTTCTCTCCCGCCTCGAAGAGACAGGCCAAATCCCCATCGGGCAGCACGGCCAGACAGGAGTAGGCGGCCGGACCGGGCCACAGGACCCGGCGGATCGGCCAGGTTCTGCCCTCGTCCATGCTCACGCGGATCGTCATGTCCTGCCGCTTGCCCGATTCGCCGTGCGCGGGATTGGAGAACGCCAATCGAGGCGGCTTCGTCGCATACCGCAAGAGACTCGCCTGGCAGACCGGCTCGACCAGCGTCGGATCGTGTCGGATGGCCGACCATGTCAGTCCGCCGTCCGTGCTTGTCGCCAGGGCTCGAGTCGTCTGGGATCGGTCATAGTTCCGCATGTTGATCAGCAGCGTGCCGTCGGTCAATTCGACGACCTGGCACTCGTTGACGGCCGGGCGGATGATGCCGCCCAACTGCCATGTCCGGCCATGATCGTCGCTGTAGATGACGTGGGAGCCGTAGGCGTTCGAGCCGCTCGCTTCGGCACAACTGTGGTCGCAGGGAATCAGAAGCCGGCCTTTCCACTCGCCCGCGGTGAGCTGAATACCGATGCCGGGGCCGGTGGCGTACCACGTCCATTCGGGACGCTTGACCTCGCCGGTGATCTCCCGCGGCTTGCTCCACGTCAGGCCGTTGTCGTCGCTGGAGACGACGAAGACTCGCCGGGTGTCCTTGGCGGTGTTCTGCATGATCTGGCTTTCGGTGTCCTTGCCATGATTCCAGGTCAGGAGCAGCCAGACTGTCCCGGTTGTTCGGTCCACCACGGGGCAGGGGTTCCCGCAGGTGTTTTCTCCGTCATCCCACACCACCTGTTGTGGAGTCCATGTCTTTCCTCCATCGGTCGATCGCTTCGTCAACAGATCGATGTCGCCCGCATCGGATCGGCCGCCTCTGCGTCCTTCGCAGAACGCCAGCAGGACGCCGTCGCCGGCGACGACCAAAGCGGGAATGCGGTAGGTATGATACCCGTCTCGACCGCCGGTGAAGACGTCGGTCAGCGGCAGGGCGGGGGTGGACGCTGCCGACGAAGTCGCACAGCAAACCGCTGACAGGAAGATGCGGAAGACAACGTCTGTAGCGAATATCACGGCAGCGACTCCCGGGCGGCTTTGCCGAACATGTCGGCCAGGAGCCGCACGATTCGACTCTCCCCGTCCAGCCGGCCCCGGCGAAGGACGTCCTCCAGTTCGCCGCGGTCGAACCACAACCCGTGGTGGCGTACACACTGGTCGATTCGCAGCGGTGGGTCGGATTGCCCTACGAGGATCTTGGCCATGCGCTTGTCGCAGATCGGGCATTTGCGGGGCTGTTCGGTCGCCGACGTGTCCTGGCGGAACGATTCGAGGAGCTGCCCGGCTTTCTCCGGGGCATCCATAAGCAGCTCCAATTCACCACGATCGAGCCAAATGCCGCCGCAGGAGACGCAGTGATCGATCTCCACGTCAGCCAGCTCCAGTGTGATCATTGCTTTCTTGCACGCAGGACAGTCCATTCAGAAGCTCCGGACTCGATTGTCGTGTTCAGGTCATATTGTCTATCGGCCTGCCGGCACAAGTTCCATGACCGCCGGTTCGTCCCGGACGAACCTCAAGCCGCAGACTATCGATATAGACGCACAGACGCGACGGATATTCAAGTGTCTGGTGATTCAAAATTTCTTATATCCCTGTCTTTTTTTTCATCTACATTCGCCACGCGGGGATCGCCTTTATATACGCGAATAGATCCCTTGCGAGGGTGGCCTGTGGATATGGCGAAGACGCAGCGAGCGGGTGGGCTGCGTCTTCGTCTTTGATTCTCCGCGAGGGAGGCCGGCGGTTTGACGCGGTTCTCCGGTTGATGAGTCCCATTCTCGCCCCACTCCCACGATCGACTCTCCCTGGAAGGATCAGGTCGAGACTCTTGAGTTGTTGGGCGGATTGCAGTTGCCTCCTGCGACTCTGACACAGATCCTGGCGGCCAATGCGCTAAGCCTGCTGGGTCGGTCCTGATCGCCGGCTGACAGCCGGGCTGTTAAAAGTGTTTGATACAACAGTTCAGGGTCGAGGGCCGCGTCTGATAATACTTGGCCTCAATCAGCGGAATTCGGATTTCCCCAGCGGGACGCTGGACATCAACCAAATTTTATAGGTTTGTCCGAGAAGACTCTTTATTTCCTTACTGATTTGCGGCACAATAGTCCGATTGACAGTTGGAGGCTGAGGTCGCCGTCTCGAGTGACGGCTGCCTGGAGGCCTGGTTCAGGTGCGTTCGAGTTTCCGTGATAGGACTGTCGTCACGATGTCCATGAGGCCGAGATCGTGACGCTCCAGGCGATCTATCCATGCAACCGGATTGTCTCGGCCAATGGCACCAAGTTGTCCTGGGAGGCTTAAGGAGAGAACAATGAAGCATCGAGTGTGGATGGCGGGATTGTGGGGGATAGCTTTGATGGCGATGGTTGGCTCCGCGGCCTTTGCCGCTACGACGGGGACTGCCGCGGCTCCGGCGAAAGAGGGGACCACGACGGCCGGCGCGGCATCGGCGACGACGAACGCACCCGCGACAACGACGACGCCGGCGGCCACTGCTCCGGCTGCGGGATCCGCCGCCCCGTCCGCAACGACGCCTGCCGAGGCGCCGGCGCACACGGAGTTGTTCTGGCCGGAAGCCTGGAAAGCGTTCCACAACCCCACGCCGTGGTTCAGCATGGGGCTGGATGAACGGTTCCGGATCGAGGCCGGGGAGAACTGGGACACGCTGAACGACGACAGCACGACGCACAAATGGTGGTACGAGCGGTACCGCACGCGCTGGTGGACGAAATCGGTCCTGAGCGACGACGTCAGCATCAACACCCGTTTGACGTGGGAATTCCGCACCTACGACGAGCCCCACGCCCAGGCGATTGCGGCGACAACGGCCTTCGAGAAATACGATCGCAACATGGTCTGGGACGAAGCCCTGTTCGACTGGATGAACGTCAACGTGAAGAATATCGGCGGCGAGCCCCTGACGGCGACCATTGGCCGGCAGGACATCATCGAGGGTGTCGGCTGGCTCGTCATGGACGGGACTCCGCTGGATGGGTCCCGGACCCTGTACTTCGACGCCGCCCGGTTCACCTACGACTGGGCCGACACGAGCAGCAAGCTCGACCTGATCTACATCAGCCAGTCCGCCGAGTCGGACCGGTGGCTGGAGCCGATCTGCGACAAGGACCGGGCCGTGACCGAGCAGGATGAGAACGGCGCGATCCTGTACTTCACGAACACGTCGTGGAAGCCCACGCAGCTGGAGGCGTTCTTCATCTACAAGAACGATAACCCGATCGACCGCCAGGGCGAGCTGACCAACATCCCGCCGTTCTGGGGCACGAAGGCCGAGACGTTCACGTTCGGCGGAGCGGTGTCCGGGACCCCGGCGGAACATTGGAAGTACCGTGCGGAGGCGGCTATCCAGACGGGCACGACGGACGATCGGAGTCACACGCCTCCCTTTGCCGTCGGCGAGGAACGCGACATCGAGGCGTTCGGCGCTCTGACGAATCTCGAATACCTGTTCAAGGACGCGCACGAGAACTCGGTGCACGTGGGATATGAGTACGCCTCGGGCGATGATCCCGACAGCAGGGAGAACGAGCAGTTCAACCTGCTCTGGGGCGAGTGGCCGCGATGGAGCGAGCTGCTGATCTACACCTGGACGGATGAGACCGAAGTGGCCAACACGACGAACCTGCATCGCGCCAACATCGGTTACCGGGTCAACCTGAACAAGCAGTGGACGCTGACCACGGATTACCACGCGTTGTGGGCCGACGAGCCGGGGCAGCCGTGGAAGACGGGCCCCAACGGCATCAATGTCTCCGATGAGCACAAGTTCCGCGGCTCTCTGGTCACGGCCTGGCTGCGGTACAAATTCAGTCCGCAACTGTACGGCCACTTCCTGGCCGAGTACTTCACGCCCGGCGCGTATTACACAGATCCGAGCGGCGACGACGCCACGTTCTTCCGGTTCAACATCGAGTACACCTTCTGACGGTACGGAAGGCTTTATCCCGATGATGTCAAGCGATTCGCCGGAGGGTTTTCCTTGAAT
This sequence comes from Phycisphaerales bacterium, assembly GCA_039679525.1. GTDB lineage: Bacteria > Planctomycetota > Phycisphaerae > Sedimentisphaerales > Anaerobacaceae > PLanc-01. The sequence continues at coordinate 8,533 of JBDKUU010000701.1, forward strand.
CCCCCGGCGAATCGCCTTATAATCGAAGCCCTATGGCTAAGAAGAATACGCTCAATCAGTCGTTGCTCTCCGGAAATGAAGCGTTGGCCCAGGGGGCCTATGAGGCCGGCCTTCGGGTGGCCTGCGCGTACCCGGGGACCCCGTCCACCGACATCCTCGAAGTCCTCGCGGGATTTCCGGAGGTCGACGCACAGTGGTCGGTCAATGAAAAGGTGGCTTTCGAAGTGGCCCTGGGCGCCGCGATCGGCGGAGCCCGCAGCCTCTTCGCCTGCAAGCACGTCGGCCTGAACGTCGCGATGGACCCGCTGATGACGGCCTCCTACACCGGCATCCTGGCGGGTTTTGTCATCGTGGTCTGCGACGACCCCGGCATGCATTCCTCGCAGAACGAACAGGACACGCGGTGGGTGGCCCTGTATTCGAAGATGCCGATGCTGGAGCCTTCCAGTCCCGCGGAGGCCCGCGAGTTCGTGAAAGAGGCGTTCGCGATGAGCGAGCGGTTCGACACGCCCGTGATGCTGCGGATGACGACGCGCATCTCCCACACGAAAGAGAACGTGACGACGGGCGATCGCAAGGTTCCCGAGCCGCCGGCGTTCGAGCGGAATCCGAGGAAGTACGTGATGGTGCCGGGACATGCGTACCAGCGCCACATCTTCGTCGAAAAGCGACTCGAGCAGCTCAAAGCGGTCGCGGAAAAGACCCGCCTGAACAAGATCGAAAAGGGCGACGGCAAGCTCGGCTTCATCACGTCGAGCGTCGCCTACCAGTACCTGAAAGAGAACTACCCGGACGCCTCATACCTCAAGCTGGGGATGAGCTATCCGTTCTGCGACGAGAAGATTCGCCAGTTCGCCAAGAGCGTCAAGAAGCTCGTCGTGGTGGAAGAGTCCGATCCCTTCATCGAGGATCACGTCAGATCGCTGGGCGTCAAGACGGCCGCCAAGCATCCGTCGTTCCGTATCGGCGAACTGACCCCGGAACTGATCCCCGGCGTCGTGACCGGCAAGGTCAAGGTGGAGCAGCGGTCCGCGACTCGCAGACCCCGCTTCTGTCCCGAGTGTCCGCACTGGGCGTCGTTCGCGGCCCTCAAGAAGCTGGACGTCCATGTGGCGGGCGACATCGGCTGCTACACGCTGGCGTCTTTGCCGCCTCTGGAGGCGCTGCACTCGTGCATCTGCATGGGCGCGGGCGTCACGGTTCACGAGGGCCTGCGTCGAGCCTTGCCGGGCAAACGCATCGTCGGCGTTCTGGGCGACTCGACCTTCGTCCACTCCGGCATCACCGGCCTGATCAACGCGGTCTACAACAAGACCAAGGGCGTGATCGTGATCCTGGACAACTCGACCACCGCCATGACCGGCGGCCAGCAGCACCCGGCCACCGGCCTGACGATCCGCAACGAGCCCACGAAGAAGCTGATCCTGGAGGATGTGTGCCGGGCCTGCGGCGTCGACAACGTCGACGTGGTCGATCCCAAGAACCTGGAAGAGTTCCGGGCGACCCTGGAAAAACGGATCAACGAGGATGCGCTGTCGGTCGTCATCTCCAGGCATCCGTGCAAGCTGATTAGAAGATAGATAAGACAATTTCGAAATCCGAAGCACGAAATTCGAAACAAATCCAAAACCGAAAATCCAAATGACAGAAACGCTGTCGCTGGGTCGCAGAGCCGTTTTGAATTTCGAATTTCGGTCATTTGTGCTTGTTTCGGATTTCGAATTTCGAGCTTCGGATTTTTAGTGCAGAGACCCTTATGAACAACAAAGTGTACAGCATCACGTTCGGCGGCATCGGCGGACAGGGCGTTCTGAAAGCCTCCGAGATCTGCAGTTGGGCGGCCATGTTCGCCGGGTACCATGTGAAGAAGTCGGAAGTCCACGGCATGGCCCAGCGGGGCGGTTCCGTGGAGTCCCACGTGCGGTTCGGCAAGCGGGTGTTCTCGCCTCTGGTCCCGACCGGCGGGGCCGACGTCCTGGTCTGCTTCCACCAAGAGGAGCATGACCGGCTCAGCGCCTTCCTGAAGAAGGACGGCGTCGATCTGATGGAGTACCTCGACAAGGCTGCGCAGGCGATCGAGAACCCGCGAGGCCTCAATACCTGCCTGGTCGGCGTGCTGTCTGCGAAGCTGCCGATCAAAGAGGAATTCTGGATGAAGGCCATCGAGGCCGTGTTCAAAGACAAAGGCGTCGAAGAGAACAAGAAGGTGTTCCTGGACGGAAGAAAGATGGGGCAATCATGATCTGGAAAGAGGACGTCGAATGTGCGGCCCGTGCGGACCTCAAGGAGTTGCAATCGGGCTATCTCAGGAAACTGATTCCCTATATCTACAACAATTGCGCCGTCTACAGGCGAAAGCTCGACGCCGCCGGGGTCAAGCCGGACCAGATCAAGTCGATCGACGACATCAAGCGGCTGCCGATCACGACCAAAGAGGACATGCGGGACAACTACCCGTACGGCCTGTTCTCGGCTCCGCAGGATCAGATCGCCGAGATCCACGTCTCCAGCGGCACCACCGGCAACCCGACCCTCGTCGGATACACCAGAGCCGACGTGAAGCTCTGGGGCGAGGTCATGGCCAGGGCGTTCTGCTGCGCCGGAGCCGTCCCGGGCGACACGATCCAGATCGCCTACGGGTACGGCCTGTTCACCGGCGGCCTGGGTTCCCACTACGGGGCCCTCGAAATGGGCCTTCGCATTCTTCCGACTTCGTCGGGCCAGACGGCCCGTCAGCTCAAGCTGATGCAGGACTTCAAGCCGCGAATCATCGCGTGCACGCCCAGTTACGTCCTCTACATGGCCGAGGAGGCCAGGACTCTGGGCATCGACCCCGCCAAGGGCAACTGGAAGATCGGCGTCTTCGGGGCCGAGCCCTGGAGCGACGCGATGCGGCATGAGATCGAGAGCATCTGGAACATGCTCGCCACGGATATCTACGGCTTGTCCGAGATCATCGGCCCGGGCGTCGCTCAGGAGTGTCAGTACAAAGACGGCCTGCACGTCTTCAGCGACGTGTTCTATCCCGAGATCCTCGATCCCAAGACCGGCCAGGAAGTCCCCGAAGGCGAGCCGGGCGAGCTGGTCGTCACGACCTTGACCAAGCAGGGCATTCCGCTGATCCGCTACGGCACGCGGGACATCGTCAGCATCCGCTACGACAAGTGCCGCTGCGGCCGGACCAGTCCGCGAATCAGCAAGATCAAGGGCCGCACCGACGACATGATCGTCGTCCGCGGCATCAATGTATTCCCATCCCAGATCGAGCACGTGCTCGTCGGGATCGAAGGGACGCAGCCGCACTACCAGATCATCGTCGATCGTCAGGCGCACCAGCTCGATGAGGTCGAGGTCCTGGTGGAGGTCGACGAGAAGTTCTTCTCCGACGAGATCAAGCAGCTCAACGTCATGCGGGAGAAGATCCGCAAGGAAATCCAGAACGTGCTCTCGATCGGCGTCAAGGTGACGCTGGTCGAGCCCAAGACCATCGCCCGCAGCGAGGGCAAGGCCAAGCGAATCGTGGACAAACGAACACTGTAGGCAGGGGAGCCGCACATGAAGATCACGCAGATATCGGTATTCCTGGAGAACCGCAAGGGCAGGTTGTACGACGTGTGCTCGCTCCTGGGCACGAACGGCGTCAACATCCGCGCGTTGACGATCGCCGAGACGGAGAGCTTCGGCGTCCTGCGAATCGTCGTGGACAAGTCCGAGGCGGCCATCAAGCTGCTCCGCGAGAACCAGTTCGTCGCCAACTTCACGGACGTGGTGGCGATCGAGGTGCCGGACAAGCCGGGCGGCCTGGCCTCCATCCTGAAGGTCCTGTCCGAGAACGATGTGAACATCGAGTACATGTACGGGTTCGTCGAGAAGTTCAGCGACAAGGCCCTGCTCGTGATGCGGTTCGAGGACACGGACTTCGCCCAGCAGGTCCTGGCCAAGCAGAAGATTCACGTCGTCACGGAAAGGGAGATCGAAGGCCTGTAGCGCTTGTTGATTTGTGATTGTTGATTTTTGATTGTTGCAGGATGCGGATCGTGCATCATCAATCAAAAATCAAACATCTACAATCGGAAATCTTATGATGGATGTCCCGTTCTGGAACAAAGAGATTGAAACCGCCGAGCGGAGCCGAATCGAGCAGATCCAGCTCCAGCGGCTGAAAGAAACGATTGGTTGGGCTCTCAAGACGGTTCTCTACCGTAAGCGCCTCAACCAGGCCGGGATCAATTCGCCCGACGACGTCAAGAGCCTGGGCGATCTGCGGCGAATCCCGTTCACGACCAAAGACGATCTGCGGGTGAGCTTCCCCAAGGGTCACCTGGCCGTGGACATGGTCGATGTCCTTCGGGTTCATTCCTCCAGCGGCACGACGGGCATTCCCACGGTCATCTACTATTCGCGTGAAGACGTCGACAACTGGACGGATCTGCTCGCCCGGAGCATCGTCGGGGCGGGGGCCACCAGGGCCGACGTGTTCCAGAACATGATGACGTACGGGTTCTTCACGGGCGGCTTGGGTCTGCACTACGGCGCCGAACGCGTGGGCATGACCGTCATCCCCATCAGCGGCGGCAACACGAAGCGGCAGATCCAGACCATGCGGGACTTCCGAAGCACGGTCCTGCACGTCACGCCGAGCTATCTGCTCCACATCCACTCCAAGCTGGGCGATGAGGGGGTTCGGCTGGAGGACTTGGCCCTGCGAAAAGCCTTCATCGGGGCCGAGCCGCACTCGGAGAACACGCGCCGCAAGCTCCAGGATCTCCTGCACATCGAGGCGTTCAACTCCTACGGCCTGAGCGAACTGAACGGCCCGGGCGTCGCCTTCGAATGCGTGTACAGGAAGGACATGCACGTCTGGGAAGATGGCTACATCGTCGAGATCGTCGATCCCAAGACGGGCGAGCCCGTCAAGGATGGGCAGGAAGGCGAGGTCGTCCTGACGAACATCGTCCGCCGGGCGACGCCGATCCTGCGGTACCGCACGCGCGATCTGGCGTTTCTGCACCCGCAGGGCTGCGATTGCGGCCGCACGCACCGGCGGCTGTCCCGCATTCTCGGCCGCACCGACGACATGCTCATCATCAACGGCG
>JBDKUU010000702.1:0-14289 GCA_039679525.1 Phycisphaerales bacterium
CTCCGCCGACCTGGAGCCGGGAACCGCCTATGCCTTCTATTCGTGGTGGACGTCGGGACCTCTGCGATACACGACGGTGCCGTATGCGATCCGCAGCGGCAGCACATTGTTGGGCTCGGTCACCATCAACCAGACGCTCAACGGCAGTCAGTGGAACCTGCTGGGCGTGTATACATTCACCGGGAAGGCCAGCGTGACTCTCACCGCCGATCCCACTTCCACGGCCAGCGTCAATGCCGACGCGGTCCGGGTCGTCCCGGTGACCCTCGAGAGCATCGAGATCATCGGCCCGACTTCGGTGAATGAGAACTCAACCGCCAACTACCAGGCGGTGGGCCATTATTCCGGCGGCGTGACCGCGGCGATTCGGCCGCAGTCGTGGAGCGTGAACGTGCCGCAAGCGACCATCAATTCGACGGGGCTGCTCGCCGCCGGCTCGGTCAACGCCAATACGCCGGCTGTGATCACGGCTCAGTATACGCTCAATGGCGTCGCGAAGAACGACACGCACAACATCACGATTCTGAACGACGGGACCGCCCCCGCGGATGTGATCGTGGACAACAGCAGCGCGACATCCACGGGCAACTGGTACGCTTCGGGAGCCCCCAATCCCTACGGGGCGGATTCCATGGTCTCCTGGACTCCCGGCTCGACCTTCACGTTCAACGGAAACCTGACGTCGGGCACGCGTTATGCCGTCTATGCGTGGTGGACCCAGTCCTCGTGCCGATACACGCAGGTGCCCTACGAGATTCGCAACGGCAGCGCGCTGCTGGCCACGGTGGCCGTAGACCAGACGGTCAACGGCGGCCAATGGAATCTGCTGGGCACCTACACGTTCACCGATGCGGCGAGTGTGAAGGTTCTTGCGGCTCCAAGCTCGGCCTGGAGCGCCAATGCCGATGCGGTCAGATTCGTTCCCGTCACCTGACGGGCCAGATCGAGGGTGAACGGGGCAAGGACGGGAATTCGCGGGGCTTCGGATCTTCTTTCGGCACGCTCTCCTCGGAGGGCGTGCCGACGACAGCCTCCAGCGACGGCTGGACCATTCGCAGATCGAGGATCGTTCCCGTGTTTTGGGCCAGCTCGATTGTCGCGACGTTCAGTTCGATGAGAGCGGCGACCTCCGCCCGGCTGCTCTGTGCGTAAGTCTCCTGGGCCTGGAGTTTGACAAGCAGGAACTCCGGGGTGAGCTTGTCGCGGATCTGTTCGGCCTCCTCCAGGGTCTGGAGATGGATGCGGGCGGCTTGGACGGCTTCCCGTTGAACTGAGACTTCCGCCAGGCTGGTCCGGACCCGTCGGAAGTTCTCCTTGACGGAGACCGCGACCTGATCGGCCGTGCTGTGCAGGGTCGAGACCGCCTTCCTCCGTTCCAGTCTTCTACGCATCCATTCGGCCTCTCGCTGCCGGTTGCCCAGGGGATATTCGAAGGTCAGGCCGACTTCGTAGCTGAGGTAGTCTGTGTCTTCGACCTGTTCATTGGCCTCGGAATGATCCCGAGCCAGTCCCCGGGCTCTTGTCGACCCGACCAGGTCCAGCCGGGGCATCTTTTGATTCTGAGCCACTCGGACGTTGACCGCGGCTACCTCGACGCCGAGCCTGGCCCGCTGGACAAGCGGGTTGCGGTTCATGGCCGTGGCCAGAGCTCGATCTGCGACCGACGCCAGCTCGGTCGGATCATCGAACGCACGCGGCTGGCTGGCCGGGATGATGCGGATCTCGCTGGTCGTGTTGATTCGTGGATCGGCGATCAGTCTCACCAGCGCATCCTGTGCGTCGACCACCCGCTTACGCAGCTCCAGCAGCGTCGCCCGACGGCTCAGGGCATAGGCCTGAGCCTGCTTGATCTGCACGTCCGTGGCGTCGATGTCCCGGCGGCCTTCGACCTTGCGGAGTGTCTCTTCGGTCTCCTCCACGAGCAGTCGTTGGATCTCCAGGTCTCTGTGAGCCTGAACCAGCCGCCAGTAGTTGACGGCCACCGCGCTGGAGACCGCCTCCGCCCGTTCGCGGAAGCTCTGCAACGCAGCTTCGTAGTCGAGCTTGGCGATGTTCACGCCGGCCAGCTTGGTTTCTCGGCTGGCGTCGCGAAGCAGAGGTTGTCGCAACTCGAAAATCACCGCGGGTTCATATCGTGTCGGCAAGGTCCGTCCGAACAGATCGTCCCAGATCCGGGCCAGGGCGTAACTGGCCGACCATTCCGTGCCGAAGGGGGTTTTCTGTTGGACCCCCGATTCGAACAGCCGAGTCTCGGCCTGGCCGGCCTCGAAGATGCTGTTCTGGGGACTGTCCTGATCTTCATAGTTGATCCGGCTGAAGACCGTCGGGTCGAACACGCCCGCGGCCCCGGCCACGTCCTGCCTGGCGATTTCCGGATCGAAGCTGATGATCCGAATCTCCGGGCTGTTGGCCATTGCCAGAGTCATGGCTTGTTCGACAGTCAACGCGACGGTTTCCTGTCCCGTGTTGGGGTCGACATCGATCTTGAGCTCGGGGACTGACGGAGAATCCGTTGAAGCGGGTGTCAAGAGATCCAGGGATTCTTCCGGAACGACTGCCTGCGTGTCCAGCCGAGGCTGCGGACCTGCGTCCGCCAACCGCCTTTGATAGGCGGCCACGAGTCCGTCGTTTTCCACCTCGTCCGAGACGCAGCCGACGACCGAGAGCAGCAGCAGGAGCTGGCACGCAAGAAGTCCAATCCCCGGACGCATTCCTTTGCCAAAACCTGCTGTCCTTGCCTTTCCCCCCATGGACTTCCCCCGTCAAAATTCGACCAGCACGTGTTCGCCCGCCGGCCTGTTGGCCTGGTTCGGCAGCTCGATCCGCACCCGCAGAGTCCCGCTTGCGGCATCGGCGACGGCGCCTACGAAGATGATCTGTCCCTCGCCGGCGCCGGCGTTCTGCTCGGAACCGGTCACGCGGATTCGCGCGGTCATGCCCGGTTTGAGCCCGGCCGCTTCCGGCAAGGGCACAGGCGCATCGATCCAGAGAGGATCCGTCCGCACTACGCGAACGACGTCCGCCAGGGCGTTGACCGATTCACCCACTTCGACATGGACCTGCTCGATCCGCCCGTCGATGGGGCTCTTGAGCCGCATGCGATCGACTCGAGCCTCCTCTTCCTGGTATTTGCGGGCCGCCTGTTCGTGCTCGAACCTGGCGAGCTCCAGGGACAGATCGGCGATGGTCACATCCAGTCTCGCGTGCTCGACCTCGAGCGGCGTAGCGGCGTTGCTGGAGGCGGCCTTCTCCAGCTTGACCAGATCGACTCTCTTCTGCGCCAGGGAAGCGTCCGCGGCCTGGACGCGGGTACTGTCCTGGGCCTGGGCTTTCAACTGGGCCAGGAGGATCTGCTCGGCGGTGTCGTCCTGACGAATGAGGACCTGCCCCGCCTCGACCGGATCTCCTTCCTTGAAGGGCAGGCACGCGATCCGCCCCGGCTGAACGAACGAAAGGGTGATATCGGCGCTCGGACGCGTGACGGCGCGGATCCCCCCAGCGGCGGCGGCCGGCGAGAGTCGGGCCGTCGCCAGCGACAGCAGGAGAACCCCCCATACATTTCGCGTGGACATCTGACAAGCCTCCACAGCAAATATGAAAGGAACTTACCCTATCAGGATTTCGCACGGGGACAAGTCAGGAATTGGATGATACAGGCGGGAAAAACAGCGGGGCCTGCACCCGAAGGTGCAGGCCCCGGTAAGAGCGATGACATAGATTCCGTCGACCTCTCGGTCATGCCTTATCAGCGATTCTGCTGACAGGCACGATCCTCGAAGGAGGACGTTGCGTCTGTTACTTGGTCTTCAGACGCACGTTGTCCACGCCGATGCCGTTGTCGCGGACATTGGCGATCTCGATGCCGACCTTGTGGCCGACCGCAGCGCGGTTGTCCACGCTCGAGAACGACACCGAGCAACTGCGAGCGGCGTTGGCCAAAGCCGTGGTCGCCGTCGCCACTGTGACGCGTTTGCCGCCGTCATCGTAGAACAGCGAGATCGAGAGGTTCGCCTTGTCGTCACGAACCGCGCCCAGCGCGACCGAGGCATCGACCGTCAGCGTGAAGGCTTCGCCTTCGACGACCGTGTAGTCCGTCACCTGCCAGATCGAGGGGTCGCCGCCGAACAGGAACGCGGCCCAGTCCCCGTTGGTGGGGTGCACGCCTTTTCGAACGCTCGAATTGGCGGGAGCCTTGTCCGTCTTCCAGCCCGGAACGCTGTCAAAACGAATCGCGGAGGCTGCGAAGAGCAGGTTCTTGGAGGCGTTCGGCTGCTCGAAGCTCGGGTTCACGACGTTGACCGTGATCGGCTTGACCACGCGGGCATTGGCCACCTCGAGGGTGCCCACGCCGCCGGGTTGGCCGTCGCCGACGCCGACGGTCACCTTCGTGATCGCCTTCATGTTGACGCCGGAGAACCGCGAGGTCAGGACTTTCCACGTCAGCCAATCCGTCTTCATGGTGACATTCGGATTGTCCGGATGGTTCACGACGGCGGTCTTGCCGGCGCTGTCCGTGAGGGCCACATACACCGGAGCGGGATCATTTCCGCCCTGGGCGACGCCGATATCGGCAACCGTCCAGTCGCCGGTGACATCGCCGGTCATGGCGACGTTGTCGAACGTGAAGGTCCGCAGCTCGCCCGCGGTGTGCGACGTGACGGCCAGACCGATGCAAACCGGATCGGCCATTTCGATCGTGATGGGATCGCCAAGCGGCGTCCACTCGTTGGCATCGGCGGAAACCGAGCCGACGAAGGTGCTGCCGATTCGCTCGATCTTCACGAAGTAGGGGGCATTGATCCTGACCGGGCTGTCGGCGTTCGACGAGGCGTTGTCGGCAACCAGACGTCGCTGGAAGCTGGCGCCGTTGCCGCCGGCCGCCGCCGAGGCGCTGGGGCCCGTGATCGGCATGTATGCATGGGTGGAACCAGCCGCGGTGCTCTGGCGGATCATGACGCCGCCCTTGGCCCACTCGCTGGATCCGGTGCCCACGGTGACCACGCGGGCGATCATCGTGCCGTCGCCGTTGAGGGTCTTGTAGGCATAGCGGAATTCATCGGCGTTGTTCCAGATGTCCGAGCCGGCGCCCATCAGGGAGATGGTGCCGTTGCTGATGGACATCTTCGGAGCGTTGCCCTTGAGCTCCAACTGCAGCGAGGTGACGCCGTTCTTGGTCCAGTCTTGCGGGCTGGCGTATTCCTGGTTGAGCTCCGTGATGAACGGATCCGTGGTGTTGTCATAGGTCACGGACACGGCCTCATCGATCACCGGGATGTAATCGGCGACCTTGAAGCTCCAGACGAAACCGGGCTGAACGTTGCCGTTCGGGTCGATCTCATCGACCTTCCAGTAGTAGGTCGTGTTCCAGTTCAGCGCTGCCGGCGTGAACGAGGTGTCGGCGCCGCGAACCTTGAGGGCCGAGGCATTGCTGCTGGCCACCGCGTTCTTGTCCGTGCTCAGGTACAGAGCGTGCTCGACGGCCCCAACTCCGGCCATCCAGTCGAGAACCGGGCGATCCGGCTGGCCCTGGGCGCCATCCACAGGGGACGGATCATCGGCCCAGAGACCCACGAACGGCGTGATGAAGCCGTCGAGGACGAGTTCGCGAACCGGAACCGCCGGGCCCTGCCAGGCCACGGAGCAGTTGTCGCCGCCGCTGCCTTCCTTGTGGAGGGCTGCGATGTAGTAGACGCCTGCGTCCAGTTGGATCGCAGCGGACTTCTGGCTGGCCTGGCTGTCCCAAGCGCGGGAGCCCGTCCAACCGGAAACGCTGGCGATCAGCTTGGCCGAGTTCTTGTCGGCTCCGAGGAAGAGCTGGCTGTCGTCATCGCTGGCGACCCAGAAGGTGTACTCGCCGGCAACCGGAACATGCAGCCAGGCCGAGAGTCTGGCGCCGAACGCGTCGGCCGAATCAACCGGGGCTTCCATGTTCGACACGGTGCTCACGGTGGTGGGGTTGCGCGGGAAGTTCACGTCTTTGGTCAGGTCGGCGACGGTGCCGCCGCTGACGTTCGACCAGACTTCGTAGGTGGCGCCGCCCATGCCCTCCTCGATCGTGGAGAAGCTCAGGATGCTGCCGGGGATGATTTCGCCGGCGGTGTCGACTTCATCGACGCGCCAGTAGTACGTGGTGCCGAGTTCCAGTGCGGCGGGCGCGAAGCTCGTGCCGGCCTGCTCGCCCTGGAACGCCGCTTCGGCGGCCGTGTTGACGTCTTCGAAGGCCGTGCTCAGGTAGACCTTGTGGCTCATCGCGGTGCTGCCGGCCTTCCACGTGAGCTGGGTGTTGAGGGCGCGGAACATGGCGCCGTCGTACGGGCTCAGGTCGTAGGAGGTGATCGGCTGGACCGTGAAGGACCAGACGGCGCCTTCGTACTTGTTGCCGGCGGCATCGACTTCATCGACGCGCCAGTAGTACTTGGCGGCAGGGGTCAGACCGGCCAGATGGTAGTACATGTTGAGGCCCGAGGCCGAAACGAGGTCGTTGGGACCCAGGACCGGGTTGTTGCTGACGTATACCTCATGCGAGACCGCATTGACGCCGGCCTTCCACGTGAACAGCGGGTTGGTCACATCGACCTTGCCGTCCGACGGGTCGGGGTTCTGGGCCTGCAGCAGGGGTTCCGGATCGCGGATGAAGGCGGTCAGGACGTCGCCCTTCAGGAGCACCGGGGCCTCACCGAGGCCGGGGCCCGCCCAGCCGATCTCAGCATGGCCGCCACCGGTGCCATCCGAGAACACCATCTCGATGTAGTACTTCTGGCCTGCGACCAGGGAGATGGGGGCCGACTTCGTGGTGGTGCCGGGGGAACCGCCGGGATTGACCCAGTTCTGGTAGTTGGTCCAGCCCTCGACGTTGCAGATCATCGTCGCATTGGCCGGATCGGCGTCGGTGCTCAGCCAAACTTCGCTGTCATCGTCGCTGGCGGTCCAGAACGTGTAGTCGCCGGTCTCGGCGGGGGTCAGGTACGCGCGGGCTCTGCCGCCCCAGTAATCCATGTTGGCCCAATCCGGGCGATCCATTCCGTCGCGCCATTCACTCTGCTCAGGGCTGTTCGGGAAGCCGGGATCGGCTTTGAGGGTGTCGACGTTGCCGCCGATGCTCCCTCCGAACCAGTACTCGAAGAGTACCTTGCCTTTTCCCAGCTCCTGGGCGCCTGCGCCGCCGGCCGCGAGCAACACGGCGCACACGGCGGCCAGACAGGTTAATCTGCGACTCATAGTCTTCCTCCTAACAGTAAAGAACATTTGTCCTGCTCCCTCGGCCACGCACCGAGGCTCCACAGTCCCTGAAAGCGCCAGGCTTCTGTGTCCTTCAGGGATATCGGTCAAAGACCTATTGAAAACGAAGGTTTTGCGAGGATAATAGCCGGCGTTTTGTGTACAGACCTCCTACGGGCGCCGCATCCATCGTCAAACGAAAAAAACCTCCAACGTGGACGGGACCGTCCGAAAGCGATGGCACCTTCTCCTGCCTCGTATTCTCAAACACGCGGAACGACGTGGCTCAGGATGGCGTACCCGGCTCTCGTATCCGCGGCAATACATGCGAATCTGCACGCGGGGTGAATACACCCAACTCCACAAGGACGCCGTGTTTGCCGGCGTCAGTCTCAACATCGTCCCTTTATATCACATTTGTGTCCCATAAGCAAGTCACAAGCGCCCACGGGCACGAAATTTTTATCGTCCCTGAAATCCGGCGGCTGTGACCCTCCCCCGAGGCTCCTCCACGGGGCGACCTCCCGGGCTCGCGGCCCGGGCACGGAATGCAAGACGCTCCGCAGACCGGCGTATTGCAGCAAAGTGCGTTATCGGCACTGGATATGCCACGTGGGGGGCTTCGTCTTGAATCGATGGGTGTCCCGCACTACAATACACTACAATAGATGGTCTCGATCCCTGTCTTTGCGTCATTCCCGCGTGGGTCGAATCGTGGAACGCCGCGAGAAGCGGGGCCACACCAGCAACTGGGGTATGGACGGCGTCGCCGGCGACAAGGGCATAAGAACCGCGAAAGGACGAATACCATGGACGGCTCGCCCGAGGAGGTGGCTGCGATTTTGAAACAGGCCCGGGCCGACGGCAAGGTGGTCCTGGGCATGAAGATCTTCGGAGCCGGCAAGTTGACCAGCCCCGAGCAGAAGGACGCTTCGCTCAAGTACGTCTGGAGCAACGGCCTCGTGGACGCCAATACGGTCGGGATGCTCAGCCCGCAAGAGGTCGACGACACGATCGAGCGGATGAACAGGGCCCTGACGGCCTGACCGACGTCGCGGAACGCAGCTTGGGGCCGCTCTTCCTTTCACTTTGCTCGGCACGAGAGCGCAGAAGACAACGTCTTACGGCGTCACTACGAACCAAGCCCGTCGTCCTGGTCTGCACGCCCACCGGTGGCACAGACTCCGGATGCCCGAAAACCTGCACAGACGCGGAGTGAGGGTCTGCCCGGCTCCTGCGTTGTGCCGAGGACGGGAATCTGCTATAATCAGGTGTCGGAAGGGAAGGGATTGAAGCAACGGACCCTTGGCGGTCGGCCGGAACGGTTTTCGAGGAGCAATGCAAGAGCGTGGTGATGCGATGAAGAGTATTTCCGGAGGACCGTCGTCGCCTGCGAGACGGCTGTTCATTTGCCTTGGGCTTCTGTTGTCGCTCTCGCTGCCGGCGATGGGGGACGGGCCGACCATCACGGAGTTCGCCGCCTCAAACGACGAGAGTCTGACCGATTTCAAAGGCGACTCCTCCGATTGGATCGAGCTGCACAATCCGACCGAGCAGGCCGTGGACCTGGAGGGCTGGTATCTCACGGACGATCTGAGCGACTTGACCAAATGGGAGATCCCGGAGGTCTCGCTTGAGCCCGGTGAGTATCTCGTCATTTTCGCATCGGGCAAGGACCTGCGGGACCCGGCGGGGGAACTTCACACGAGCTTCTCGCTCCAGGCCGACGGCGAGTCCGTCGCTCTCGTGGAGCCCGACGGCCAGACCGTTGCTTTCTCGTATCGCGACTACCCGCCTCAACTCACGGACATCTCCTACGGCGTCGGCGGCGGGGCGGTTGTGTCTCAGACGGAGACGATCCTGCTTGCCCAGGGGGCCGCCGCCAAGGCCCTCATCCCGACAAACGCGACGCTCGGCCTGACCTGGATTCAGGGTGGGTTCAACGATTCCTCATGGCCGGCGGGGACAACAGGCGTCGGGTATGACTATGCCGGGCTCACCGGCCTGGACGTCGCCGCCATGCTGGGCCGCAATCAGACGGTTTATATTCGAATCCCCTTCGCCGTCGCCAAGACGACGGACATCGACAAGTTGATCCTGCGGATGCGATTCGAGGACGGGTTTGTCGCCTGGCTCAACGGCCGGGAGGTCGCGCGGTTCAACGCGCCGCAGACGTCGCAACTGGCCTGGAATTCCGGGGCGACGGCCAATCGCGAAGATGCCGACGCGGTGGTCGCCCAGGAGTTCGACATCACGGCTTACAAGGGCGCTCTGGTCAAAGGCAACAACATCCTGACAATCCAGGGACTCAACTCCAGCTTGAGCAGCTCCGATCTGCTGATCCTGCCGGAATTGGCGGCGGCGGACATCAGCGAGGTCGATCCGGGCCAGATCATAGAAGGCTACCTTTTGAAGCCGACGCCGGGGCGGGCCAATGAAGGGGCCATGGCGCAGATGGGCCCGATCATTCGCAACGTGACGAAGAACCCGCCGCCGCCCGCCGTGGGCGAGGATCTCGTCATCACGGCCGAGGTGTCCCCGCTGGCGTCGCCGGTCGACGTCGTGAGATTGGTCTGCCAGATCAACTATGAGACAACAGTCAATTCCCTTCCCGCCGGCGGGCTGCCCATGCTGGACGACGGCAAGGGCGCCGACGCGGTCGCAGGGGACGGCGTCTACACGGCGGCGATCCCCTCGCAGGCGTACAAGGCCGGCGACATGGTTCGCTGGTATGTCTTTGCCGTCGACGCCCAGCACAACTGGTCGCGCAATCCTCTGTTCTCGCTTCCCACGGATTCGCCGGAATACTACGGGACGGTGGTCGTGAATCCCGCGACGACGGGCGACCTGCCGGTCCTGTCGTGGTTCACGCAGTCTCCGGGGGCGGCCTCGACTCGCAGTGGGACGCGCGCCTCGGTGTTCTTCGATGGCGAGTTCTACGACAACGTCTTCGTGCGTCAACGCGGCGGAGCGACCGTCGGGGCCGGCTCGAAGAAGTTCGTCTTCAACACGGGCTACAAGTTCCGGTTCTCCGACGAATACGACCGCGTGAAGGAGTTCAACCTCAACCAGAACGGCAGCGACTCGAGCTATCTCCGCCCGCCGCTGGCCTTTGAGACGATGCGAAAGGCGGGTTGTCCCGCGTCCCAATGCTTCCACATGTTGTCGGTGCTCAACAGGCAGGTGGAACGCGTGGGGATCTTCGTCGAGCAGGTCGACGCCGCGTTTCTCGAACGCAACGGACTCGATCCACACGGGGCTCTCTACAAGTTCACTCAGCGGTCTCAATCGACGCCGGTGTTCAACGACATCAGTTCCGGGATCGAGAAGAAGACACGGAAAGACGAGAACTTCTCCGACGTCGCCGCGGTCGTTCAGGGGCTCAATGCAACGACCCCCGAGCAGCGCAGGATCTTTGTCTTCGACCGGTTCAACTTGCCTGCCATGCTGGACTATCTGGCCGCGAGATGCCTCCTGCAGGACACCGACGACATCCGCAAGAACTTTTACTTCTACTGTGACACCGAGGGCTGCGGCGAATGGTCGATCTTCCCGTGGGACAAGGACTGGACGTTCGGCGTCGTGGGCGACGGGTGGATCTACACCACCCATCCCTTCCTGGGGGATCGGGCCCACGCCAAGGACGGCGGCCAACAGTGGAGCGTGTTCCTGGACGTCATGTATAACCTTCCGGAGACGAGGGAGATGTTCCTGCGACGCACCCGGACGATCATGGATGAATTGCTCCAGCCGCCGAGCACGCCGGTCGCCGAGCGGTTCTTCGAGAACCGGATCGATGAGCTTCTGGCCCCGGTCAACGCCCGCCTGGGAAACGTGACTTCTGCGGTGAACTCGTTGAAAAGCTACTTCCCCCCACGCCGGACGCAGTTGTACGTCGATCACAACATCAACAATAAGACGAGCCAGCCGGTCGGCGGCAACGCGCGCATCCCCGATTCGCAGCCGCTGCACGTGGCGATCGAGTTCGGCGATTATGAATACGATCCTGTCTCGGGCAATCAGGACGAGGAGTACATCGAGCTGAGGAATCCGAACGCCTACGCCGTGGACATCTCCGGCTGGCAGCTCGCCGGCGGGGTCGAGCATACGTTCCTGCCCGGCACGGTCCTGCTCGCGGGAGGAACGCTGTACGTCTCGCCCGACGCGAGGGCCTTTCGCAACCGGGCAACCGGTCCTCGCGGCGGCCAGGGCCTCTTCGTCCAGGGCAACTACAAAGGCCATCTCTCCAGTTGGGGCGAGACCGTCGCTCTGCTCGAACGCGACGGCCGCACGATCGACGTGCTGACCTACGCCGGGACGCCGAGCGATCAGCAGCGATATCTCCGCGTCACGGAGATCATGTACAACCCGGCTGCGGGCGGTGCCTATGCCGGTCAAGCCTACGAGTTCATTGAACTCAAGAACATCGGCGCTGCGCCCTTGTCGCTCGATGGCGTCAAGCTGATCGAGGGCGTTTCCTACACGTTCGGGCAAGGCGTCAGCGCCTCGCTGGCGCCGGGGGAATGCATCGTGGTCGCCAGAGACCGGGCGGCGTTCACGGCTCGCTACGGCAGCAGCGTGCGTCTGGCGGTCGGGACGTTCACAGGGAACCTCGACAACGCCGGCGAGAAGATCAAGCTCGAAGACCGGACGGGCAACACGATTCTCGAATTCAAGTACAAGGACAGTTGGCGTCCGGAGACGGACGGCCTGGGCTATTCCCTGACGATCAAGGACGCCGCCAACGCGGACCTCGACAGTTGGGACAAAGGCAGTGCTTGGCAGGCCAGCGACGGGCAAGGTGGTTCTCCCGGCGTGTGAGGATGTGATGAAGATTGGATCGGGGAGACAAATGTTGCATGCGGCTTGGCTGTTGTGTTGTCTCGGAGCCATGGCGGCTCCGCCGCTGCCGGCGAGGGGCGATGGACCGATCATTATGGAATTTTGTGCCTCGAACGACGAGAGCCTGGTTGACTTCGAAGGGGATTCCTCCGACTGGATCGAGCTGCACAATCCGACCAGCCAGGCCGTGGACCTGGAGGGCTGGTACCTTACGGATGATTTGAGCGACCTGACTAAATGGGAGATCCCCGAAGTGTCCCTGGCCCCCGGGGCGTATTTCGTTGTCTTTGCCTCCGGCAAGGACTTGCGGGACCCCGCGGGCGAGCTTCACACGAGCTTCTCGCTCCAGGCGGACGGCGAGTCCGTGGCTCTCGTGGAGCCCGACGGGCAGACCATCGCTTTCTCGTATCGCGACTACCCGCCTCAGCTTGCGGATATCTCCTATGGCGTCGGCGGGGGAGCAGTTGTGTCTCAAACGGAGACAGTCGTACTTGCCCAGGGTGCGGCCGCGAAAGCCTTGATACCGACCAACGCGACGCTCGGCCTGGCGTGGATTCAGGGCGGATTCAACGACTCCTCCTGGCTGACCGGCACGACGTGCATTGGCTACGATTACGTCGATTACACCGGCCTGGATGTCGGCGTCATGCAGGGTCGCAATCAGACGGTCTATGTTCGAATCCCCTTCACGGTGGCCAAGACGACCGACATCGACAAGCTGGTCTTGCGGATGCGATTCGAGGACGGGTTCGTCGCCTGGCTCAACGGCCGGGAAGTCGCGAGGTTCAACGCACCGCCGACATCGCAACTGGCCTGGAACTCGGGAGCCACCGCCACGCGTGAGGACGCCGACGCAGTGGTTGCTCAGGACTTCGACATCACGGCCTACAAGGACGCCTTGGTCAAAGGCAACAACGTTCTGGCGATCCAGGGGCTCAACTCCAGCTTGACCAGCTCCGACCTGTTGATCCAGCCGGAACTGGTGGTCATGCAGACGCAGCAGGTCAGCGTGGCCGCGGTCAGCGAGGGATATCTTCTCAAACCGACGCCGGGCAAGCCGAATCAGAGCTCGCTCGCGCAGGCTGGGCCGGTGGTCCGCAACGTGACGAAGGACCCACCGTCGCCCGCGCCGGGCGAGGATCTGGTCGTCACCGCCGAGGTGACTCCGACCGGATCGGCGATCGCCGAAGTCAAACTGATGTACCGGGTGAACTACACGGTGGACAGCCGCATGTTGCCTTCCGGCGGCCTGCCCATGCTCGACGACGGCAAAGGCGCCGACGCCGTCGCCGGAGATGGCATCTACACGGCGGTGATTCCGCGACAGGTCGTCACGGCCGGCAAGATGATTCGCTGGTACGTCCGCGCCGTGGACGTGAAAGGCAACGCGTTTCGCAATCCGCCATTCACGCGGCCAGCGGCTTCCCCGGAGTACTACGGGACCGTCGTCCAGGACCCGTCCGTGCGATCCGCTCTGCCGATCTTCTCGTGGTTCGTGGAGAACGCCTCCGCCTCGGAGACGAGCGGCGGGACCCGCGGCTCGCTCTACTACAGGGGCGAGTTCTACGACAACATCGGCATCCACACCCGCGGCGGCAGCACCGAGGGCGCTCCCAAGAAGCACTTCAAATTCAAGATGAACAAAGGCTACAAGTTCCGCTACCGGGACGACGCCGAGCGGGTGAACGAGTTCAATCTGAACAGCACGTACAGCGACAAGGCCTATGTGCGCCAGCCGTTGGCGTTCGAGGCGTACGACTGGTGCGGCTGCCCCGGCAGCGAGTCGTTCCCCGTCCGCGCCCAGCGGAACGGGCAGTTCTTCGGGGTCCAGGTCTTCATCGAAGAACCCGAGGAGGAGCTTCTGGAGCGAGAGGGGCTCGACCCTCACGGGGCCCTCTACAAGATGTACAACACCTTTTACGCCGGGGGCGGGGCCGAGAAGAAGAGCCGCCAGTGGGAGGGCCGCCAGGATCTGGACGATTTCTGCACCAGCATCAATAACAGCAGCGGCGCGACGCGTCACAACAACATCTTCGACCGCGTGAACCTGCCGTTGACCCTGGACTACCTGGCAGCGACCGTGCTGGTCCATCAGAACGATCATCCCCACAAGAACCACTATCTGTACCGGGATTCCGATGGCTCAGGGCAGTGGTGTTTCATGCCGTGGGACCACGACCTGACGTGGGGCTCGAACTGGATCGGCGACCGGGGCGGTTCCTACGGCGA
>JBDKUU010000703.1:0-5858 GCA_039679525.1 Phycisphaerales bacterium
CCCGGATTCAGGAAGATGCCGAACTTCTCGAACGGCAGCTTCTCGGCGATCAGGCGGGCCAACTTGCCGCCGGGCGTGCCGATCCGCAGCAGATCGAACCACTCGCTCATCACTTCGAGATAAGGGCCGGCGAAGCTCTCCACGTACTCGCGAGCCCCGGCGGGCAGGTCGCGAGCCGACGAAGCGATCCAGCCCGAGCGGCAGATGTTGCTGCCCCAATAGCAGATGTTCGTCGACAGAGGCGTCCCGCGCCGGAGCGTCGCGCCGACGGGTCCCGACAGGCCCGGCAGATCGCCGCTGGCGAGTGTCATGTGACAACCCAGGGGCACGCCGTTGTATCCGCTCAGCAGAGCCAATTCATGATCGGTCATCTCCTCCCGCATGCCGAAGAGCATCCGCTTCATCCCTTCGGAGGCCAGGACGTTCGTGTACTCGAAGTACGCGATCTCCGCGGGCGAGCAGAAGGTCCGCAGGCCGGCCCCCGGGTGCATGAAGATTGCGGTCGCGTTCGTGACATTCTCCCGGCCGGCCAGGTCGCGCAGCGTGTCCACGAGGTAGGCGGGCAAATCGATGGCGTGCGCGCCGTCCGGATGCTCGGAGTCCGCGAAGTACTTCCAGCCGACGCACCCGACCTTGGCCCCGTCTTCGATCCCCTCGCCCATGAAGATGTCGATCAGGAGGCGACTATTGGCCCGAGGCTGGTTCAACAGAGAGAATGTCGGGAACCGCTCGCCTCGCAGTTTGCCCGCGACGTACAGCGGACTGACCGGCAGATATCCCTCGCACTCGTTGCCCACGACGAGCAGCGGATCGCGTTGGCCGCCGATGATCAGAAGTGCTTCCTCGAAGCGAGGGTCGAAACCCGTGAGCCATGCCAAATTGGCGAAATGCTCGCGGTCGCCGTAGACGACCAGATGCGTCAAACCAGAGCGATCCATCGCCTCCAGGGCCGCATCGACCCTGGACTGGAACTCGGCCACATCGGCTCTCGCCGGCGGCGTGCATTCGCCAAAGGTCGGCCATTCGATCTCGATCAATCTGTGCTTTCTGCCCATAAGAATCCCATCCTGACTGGTTGTCGGCAGAAATGATAGCCCCGCCCGCGAGACAGGGCAAGTCATGGTGATGAATTCTTTGAGCAGGGTTTGCGGCAACCCATGTCGGCGAAGGGCATGGATACCATCCGAACCCAGGCAATATGTCACAGGTCCAGGCCGCGTGGAGACGTTCCGGGACCGGGGGACCGTCGCAAGAGGGCGGACAATTCCGCCGGATTACTTCGACTCACGGCTCCCGGCCAGCCAGTTGTAGAGCCAGGCGAAGCACAGGCCGCCGGCGAGGGCGTCGAAGAAGCCCCAGACCAGGCCGACGACGCTGCCGCGAGGCGAAATCGTGTAGCCGCGATACAGTTTGCCGATCGGCGTGGGTTTCTCCGAGGGGCCTTCGAAGGCGATGATCCACCATGTCAGAGAGAACAGGCCCAGGCCCCAGAGGGCGCCGCAAGTCAACCCGAATGCCTTGGAGTCGAGTTTCGCGGGCGGTTGCTCCCGTTCCACATTTCGTCGCGTGAATTGCCGCAAGGTTTGCATGTCGCGTGCTCCATTCTCCAGTGTTCCGATATCCGCCAGGCGCCCCACGTCCGCCCGCGATAATCCACTTACGGGGATCAGACGCCGTGGTTCACGTTCCCGGCATACGGGAAACCCTGCGCGACCGCGGAATCCGAACACGGCGACCATTTGCCTTGTGAAGCCGAATCTGCGATCCTGCGGCTGCGTGGAGCCGCCCGCCGGCCGCCGGGGCCGCATCGACCCTGGACAGCACTGCCCCGCATGCACGCACGGTCATACGCCCCCTCGCAGCGAACGGCGATGAGCGAGGTAGGTCCGGGCCGCGTCTTGCACGACTCGCAGCGAGGAGTGAAGGAACAGCGCAGCGATGCCCACTCCGACGACCAGGTCGGGCCATTGAGATCCGCCCAGCCAGATCACGCCGGCCGCCGCGAGAACGGAGGTATTGGCGATGATGTCGTTGCGCGAGCACAGCCAGACCGATCGCATGTTCACATCTTCGGCGCGGTGGCTCCACAGCAGGAACAAGCAAAGCGAATTCGCGGCCAGCGCCAGCAGACCGATCCCGCCGACCGTCTCGGCCGGCGGCACGTGTGGATTGAGGAGTTTATAAACGGCATATCCGAGCGCGAAAACACCCGACGCCGCCATGATCCCGCCCTTGAGCAGGGCCGAGCCCGCCTTCCACGCGTCGCTGCGGGCGACCACGTACAGACTGAATCCATAGACCAGAGCGTCGCCCAGCATATCGAGGGAATCGGCCAATAGAGCCGTGGACCCCGCCAGCAGGCCCGCGACGACTTCGATCACGAACATGACGAGATTGATCGCCAGCACCACCTTGAGGGTCGATCTCTGGCCCTGCCGGAGCTTGTCGATTTCACACGCCGCATCGGTGCAACAATCCGCCATGTTCGGGCCCTTTTTGCCATGCCCTTGTGAACGTGCGGGCAGCGCGCTATGATATCCGCGGCGTCGTCCTGCACGCGTGCCTCCTGCGAGGTAGTACGTGCGGCGGCGGCGTTCGGTTTCGGATAGACTCGACGAACCTGGCACAGGAGGCAACCATGACCAGAGTGTGGATCGTTCTCATCGCAATCATCGCCCTGCCCTGCATGAATGGTTTGTACGCGGAGGTTCGCGTGACGCCTGTGCCGCCGACGTCGGCGACGAACGGCTTTTATGTGAGCAACGCCAGACCGCTAACGCCGAGCCCCTTGATCAAGCTGCCCATCGGGGCGATCGAGCCCGAAGGCTGGCTGCGACGGCAGCTCGAGCTGCAGGCCGACGGCTTCTCGGGACATCTCACCGAGATCAGCAAGTTCCTCAAGAAGGAGGGTAACGCATGGCTGGCCGCCGACGGCCGGGGCGACAGCCCCTGGGAAGAGATGCCCTACTGGCTCAAGGGCTTCGGCGACACCGGCTACGTCCTCGGCGACAAGCGGATCATCGACGAGGCGAAGGTCTGGATCGAAGGCATGCTGAACAGTCGCAAGCCCGACGGCTGGTTCGGCCCGGCCGCCCTTCGCACCGGCGCCGGCGAGAAGAAGAACGCCCCCGACCTGTGGCCCCTCATGGTCGCCCTCAACGCGTTGCAGTCCTACTACGAGTACACCAGCGACCCGCGAGTGCTGGAACTTATGCAGGAGTACTTCAAGTGGGAACTCGCTTTGCCGGACGCGGACTTCCTGCCCCCCTTCTGGCAGCAGCAGCGGGCCGGCGACAACCTCGCCAGCGTGTACTGGCTCTACAACCGCACGGGCCAGGACTACCTGCTGCAACTGGCCGAGAAGATCCAGCGGAAGATGGCCAACTGGACCGAGACCGTCGCGAGCTGGCACAACGTCAACATCGCCCAGTGCTTCCGGGCCCCGGCGGTCTACTACCAGCAGTCGCGGGACCCGTACTTCCTCCAGGCCGCCGAGCGGAACTACGCGATGGTGTGGGGCACTTACGGCCAGGTCCCCGGCGGCATGTTCGGCGGCGATGAAAACTGCCGGCGCGGTTACTACGGGCCCCGGCAAGGCATCGAAACCTGCGCCTCGGTCGAGTTCATGCTGTCCTGCGAAATGCTGCTGAAAATCGCGGGCGACCTGACCTGGGCCGACCGCTGCGAGGACGTCGCGTTCAACACGTTCCCGCCGGCGATGACGGCCGACCTCAAGGGACTCCACTACCTGGTCTGCCCGAATCAGTGCCAGCTCGACAGCAAGAACAAGGCCCCCGGCATCGAGAACGAAGGCGACATGTTCTCGTACGATCCGCACAGCTACCGCTGCTGCCAGCACAACGTGGCGCACGGCTGGCCGTACTTCGCCGAGCACCTCTGGATGGCCACGCCCGACAACGGTCTGGCCGCGGTGTTCTACGCGGCGTCCGAGGTCACTGCCAAAGTCGGCGACGGCGAGCAGGTCACAATCGAATCCAAAACGCAATATCCGTTTGAGGACACGGTCCGGCTGACTGTAAACGCTGAGAAACCGGTGCAGTTCCCGCTCTATCTGCGAGTGCCCGGCTGGTGTGAGAAGCCCATCCTGCGGATCAACGGCAAGAACACGCCCGTTCACGCCGAGCCCAGGACGTTCATCGTCGTCGACCGCCGATGGAAGGACGGGGACTCCCTGGAGGTGAGCTTCCCGATGGAGTTGCGGCTTCGGTACTGGATTCGCAACGCCAACACCGTCTGCGTCGACCGCGGCCCGCTGACCTATTCGCTCAAGATCGGCGAAAAGTACGTCCGCGAGGGCGGCGACGACAAGTGGCCGGGATGCGAGGTCTATCCGACCACCGCCTGGAACTACGGCCTGGTGATCGACCCGGCCAAGCCGCTGGCCAAACAGTTCGACGTCCGGACGAAGCCCTGGCCGGCGGACAACCAACCCTTCGCCGCTGACGCAGCCCCCGTCGAGATCACGGCCAAGGCCCAGAAGATCCCC
The DNA here is from genome assembly GCA_039679525.1 of Phycisphaerales bacterium. Lineage (GTDB taxonomy): Bacteria > Planctomycetota > Phycisphaerae > Sedimentisphaerales > Anaerobacaceae > PLanc-01. Next base: position 4,508 of record JBDKUU010000703.1, read on the forward strand.
GGCTGGCAGATGGACGAGCGAGGCATGGTTGGCGAAGTGCAGACCAGTCCCGTCCGATCCGACGAACCCGCCGAGGCCGTCACGCTGATCCCCATGGGCGCCGCCCGCCTGCGGATCTCGGCGTTCCCCTGGATGAGCCCGGGGCCGGTTGTGCGCCGGCATCTTCCTGTGTCCATTCGTTGATATCGGTCCATGACGGTGGTTGCAGACGATCTTGCACTGTACGTCCTTTCTAAGCAGGTCCGCAGAATCATTTTGACAAGGCGGATCCGACGCGACCAGATTACTGAAACGACTACGGAGGCCGGGAGATGAGGCACTCGGTGTGTATAAACAGACAATTCACCATACAGGCGAATTCCTCAATGTCGATTGAGAGCAACTGCTCAGCGAATGAGCACGCACCCTCTAGTCCGGGGAGACAGCAAAAGTGCTTGTTCGCGTCTCCCGCCGGGCGGGCGGGCAAGGAATGCGTCCGCAAGATCGTGGAGCGGTTCGGCCGGGAGACGTTCGACTTCCTGCTGATGGTCTATGATGGCAGCCAATACGATGATCCCTGCTTTTCCGGCTGCACGATCGTCCACGATCCATCTCCCCTCTTCTGGCAGTTGAAGAGACATCTGACGCCGGAGTTGTGCCGGAAGTATGAATACGTATTCATCTGGATGGATGACCTCGATGTGCTGGATTTCAACCCTCACAACTTCCTGCAGATCCTGCGCACGCATCGGATCGAGGTGGTCCAGCCTGCGATCTCGCATGATTCGATCATCTCTCATCAGATCGTCGCTCACCAGCCCAACGCCATCGGCCGATACACGGACTTCGTCGAGCAGATGGCTTTTGCCTTCCGGGGGGACCTTTGGGAGCGTTTTTGGAGGATAATCGAGCCCGCCAGGAACCCGTGGGGCTGGGGCTACGACGAACTCGCCTACGCCCGCTGCGGATTCCGTCGAATGGCCATCATTGACGCCGAAGTGATCCGGCATCTTCGCAAAGGGTCTTATCATGAAGCCGCGACGACCGATCACGAGGAGATGCTCCACCGATGCCGCCGTTTCCATCGCTCGCGAAAGACGACATTGTGCCCGGTCTCAAACACCCCCTGGCAGAAGCATGTCATAGCGCCTCTGAAGCTGTTCTGGCACCGCGCATACGTGGACTTGTATGCCCTGCAGCCTACGTTTCTTCTGCGACGTTTTATCCGGGCTTACCTCCGCCGCCCGCCGTCGACTACACAGGCGAGTTGATCCGCGATGTGCCAGGGCGATGATGAGCATCGTCGGACATCGCGAACCGCCAGCGTTAAGAGGCCAAATCCGCCCCGGCGGGTGAATTTGCCTTCATCGCG